>JAQBHE010000150.1:0-8899 GCA_032128015.1 Holophagae bacterium | reverse complement strand
CAGCGTCACCTCGACCGCGGCGCCGCGTTCGCGGGCGAGCCGATGCTCGAGGGTGAACGCGAGCTCCACTCCGCCGGCGCCGGCCCCGACCACCACCACCCGAAACGTGCCCCTCGTCGCCTCGCGGGCGCGGTCGATTGTGGCCTCGACGCGCTCGACCAGGGTCGCGATCGGACGGGTCGGCAGCGCCAGCTCGCGCACCCCCGGAAGGTCGAGCCCGGATACCGTCGAGCCGACGTCGAACGACAGCAGGTCGTAGGCGATCGCCGGCCGGCCGGCGACCGCGAGCCGTTGAGCAGCAGGGTCGATGCCAATCGCCGGCGACAGGATCACCCGTGCTCCGGCGCGCCGCGCCAGCGGTACGACGTCGATTTCGAGCTCGTGTCGTTGGTACTGGCCGGCGACCAAACCGGGCACCATCCCGGAGTAGATCGCAATCGGCTGATCGAGGACGACGGTGACCCGGGTGGCGGCGGGCCGGGTCATCGCGAACCGTCGCAGCACCTGGACGTGGGTGTGGCCGCCCCCGACCAGCACCAGATCGCGCGGCGCGCTCACCGGAGAGTTCCGCGGTCGCGACCGATGCAGGTAGCGATCAGCAATTGCGAGAACACCCAGAACCCGGGGAGACCGCCGAGAAAGCGCGGTGGGACGCCGGCGTCAGCGCTCTCCATGGCCGTCGTCATCAGCGGCTGATCCTACCGCTCCATCGAACGCACAGCGCGGATTCGTGCCCCGGTCGCCCTCGAACAAACCTCTCGAACGTGCCCTTCTGGGGGTAGCGGCCGACCGGCTCGGCCGCTTGGAAGGGCGCCAGGTGTGTCTACCGTTCCTGGTAGCGGCCGAGCTTGGGCGGCCGACGAACGAGCGAACCCCTGCGATCATTCCGTCGCGGACCAAGCGAGACGCCACGCTAGAGTAACCGGCGATGAGCGCAGATTACGCCGACAAGCGGGACGATTTCTCGCTCTGGGACCTGCGAGTGGAGGTAGTGGCGGGCAGCCGGCCGATGGTTTGCAACCATCGTGAGGGCGACTTCTTCGAGCTCTCGGGCGAGAACCTCTCGCTGCCGCCTGGCCAGACCTTTCCGATCTACGCGCTTGCGGCTCTGCTGCCGCTGCTGCCAGCGAAGCAGCGCCCGACCCACCCCAACGACTGGATGACCACCGATGACGAGGTCGCCTGTCCCGATCCGAACTGCGGGGCGATCTTCCGGATCACCCGGGTGCGCGAACGGCGCTTCCGCCACGGCGAGGTCACCGCAACGCCCTTGATGCCCTCGCCGTCGCGGGGCGACGAGCCCGGGCGCGACGAGGTTTGAGCCTTGGTCGAAGTCGAGCGGGTAGCGCTGGGTAGCCCCGGTTCGGCGGCCGAGTCCGGCGGCACCTCGATCCCGCGGCTGATCAACGGCTGCTGGCAGCTCGCAGCCGGCCACCGCACCGAGGCACCGAGTCCCGAGTCGCTGCAGCGGTTGGTGGTCGAGCGCGTTCGCCACGGTCTCGACACCTTCGACTGCGCCGACATCTACACCGGGGTCGAGGAGCTGCTCGGGCGCGCTCGTCGGCGAGTCGCCGACGAGCTCGGAGAGCAGGTGCGTTTCCGCGTCCACACCAAGTTCGTGCCTGACCTCGAGGCGCTGCCGCGCATCGACCGCCGCTACGTCGAGGCGATCATTGACCGTTCGTTGAGCCGGCTCAGAGTCGAGCGTCTCGACCTGGTGCAGTTTCACTGGTGGGACTACGCGGTCCCGCGCTACCTCGAGACCGCGACCTGGCTCGACGAGCTGCGGTGCGCGGGCAAGATCGATCGCCTCGGCCTCACCAACTTCGACTGCGCTCGGGTCTCCGAGCTGCTCGCCACTGGTATCGCTTGGTCGAGCCACCAGGTCCAGTATTCACTGCTCGACCGCCGTCCCGAGCGCGGCATGGCGGAGGTCTGCGAGCGCCACGGCGTCACCCTGCTGGTCTACGGCGCGCTCGCCGGCGGTTTCCTCAGCGATCGCTACCGCGGCCGTCCGGCGCCTTTGGAGCTTGCGAATCGCTCGCTCACCAAGTACCGGCTGATCGTCGAAGAGTGCGGTGGCTGGGACGTGCTCCAGTCGATGCTCGAGACCCTCGGTGAGATCGGCGCGCGCCGCGGCGCATCGATCGCCGAGGTGGCGATGCGCTGGGTGCTCGACCGTTCTGGGGTCGGCGCGGTAATCGTCGGGATGAGCGCGGGCGACCGCGATCCGCTCGCGACCTTCGGTGTCGCGCTCGACGCTGGGGATCGCGCGGCGATCGGCGCAGCGCTCGATCGCCATCCCGGCCCGTTGGGCGAACCCGGTCCGCCGGGCGAACCCGGTCCTCCGGGCGAACCCGGTCCTCCGGGCGATGTCTACGATCTCGAGCGCAACGACGGCGTGCACGCACGGATCATGAAGCGTGACCTCAACCGAGTGTCGGGCCGCTAGGAGCTTGGTCGTTTGCCGGCAGATCTAGACGCCGTGTCCCCTCTGGGGGTAGCGGCCGAGCTTGGGCGGCCGACGAACGAGCGAGAACGCCGCCATGCCACCGCGCCCGAACGAGACGACACACCCATCGCCCGCTCGATGTCATGGCGTATTCGCAGCAAGGGCGTACGCCCCATCAACTCTTCACTCGGCCGCCCGAGCGTCGGCGCGCCCGAAGACGGGCGCTACCCTCAGAGGGGAAGCGGCGGTTCCGGTCCGATCTGCCAGCGAAGGACTCTTGTAGCACAGCCTCCGCCGGTCCGCCGGCGAGGTAGAGTGGAGCGACGATGGCGGGCAGCACCCTCGGCCAGGGCTTCCGGGTCACCACCGCCGGCGAGAGTCACGGGCCCGCCAATGTCGCGATCGTCGACGGCGTGCCGCCCGGTCTCGAGCTGTCGGAGGACGACCTCGCGCCCGACCTCGCTCGTCGCCGCCCCGGGCAGTCGCGAATCACCACCCAGCGCGATGAGGCCGACCAGGCGCAGATTCTCTCGGGAGTCTTCGAGGGCCGCACCACCGGCACCGCGATCGCGATCCTGATCCCCAATCTCGACCAGCGGCCGCGCGACTACTCCGAGATCAAGGACAAGTACCGGCCCGGGCACGCCGACTACACCTTCGAGGCCAAGTACGGCCGCCGCGACTACCGCGGCGGCGGTCGCTCGAGCGCGCGGGAGACCAACGTCCGGGTGGCCGCTGGCGCGATCGCCAAGAAGCTCTTGCGCTCGGCTCACGGCATCGAGATCGTCGGCTTCGTGCGCCAGGTCGGCGACATCGTCGCCGAGATTGCCGACCCCGCGACGGTGACCCTCGAGGCGGTCGAAGCCTCGATCGTCCGCTGCCCCGACCCCGAGGCCGCGATGCGGATGATCGAACTGATCGAGCGGCTGCGGGCAGAGCAAGATTCGATCGGTGGGATCGCCGAGATCGTCGCCACCGGCGTGCCCGCCGGCTGGGGCGAGCCGGTGTTCGACAAGCTCAAGGCGGACCTCGGCAAGGCGCTGTTCAGCCTGCCGGCGGTGGTCGGAGTCGAGTACGGCGCCGGGTTCGCGGTCGCGCGCGCCCGCGGCAGCGAGAACAACGACGAGCTCTTGCACGACGGCGAACGGGTGGTAACGGCGACCAATCGCCACGGCGGCATGCTCGGCGGCATCTCGTCGGGGATGCCGATCGTCTTTCGCTGTGCGGTCAAGCCGACCTCGAGCCTGCCGCGCTCCCAGCGCACTATCGACCGCGCCGGCGAGGCGACCGAGATCCGCACCACCGGCCGCCACGACCCGTGCTTGCTGCCGCGGTTCGTGCCGATGGCCGAGGCGATGATGGCGATCGTTCTCGCCGACCATTGGCTGCGCCAGCTCGCGATCGAGGGTGCGCGGGTCGAGCTCGCGGACGGCCGGTGAATCTGCTGCTCTTGACGTCCGACGACTTCCGAGTCGGCGCTGACGACTTCCGAGTCGGCGCTGGAATTGCTTTGGTCCGAGACGACCGCCACCGCCACTTGGTGAAAGTGCTGCGGGTGGCGGTCGGCGACGAGCTGCGAGTCGGAATGCTCGGTGGCAGGGTCGGGCGCGCGGTCGTCGTCGCCATCGCCGAACGCTCGGCCGAGCTGCGGGTGACCCTCGACCAAGAGCCGCCGCCGGCGCTCGGTGCGACCCTGGTGCTGGCGCTGCCGCGTCCGAAGTTCCTAGGACGGATCCTCCAGTGCGTGGCGGCGATGGGGGTCAAGCGGCTGGTGCTCACCGCCGCCGAGCGGGTGGAGAAGAGCTTTTGGCAGAGCTCGGTGGTCGCGCCCGAGTCGGTACGACGGCACCTGATGCTGGGCCTCGCCCAGGCACGCGACACAGTCTTGCCGCGAGTCGACATGGTCGGTCGCTTCCGCGATCTGGTCGAGACGACACTGCCGGTTCTGCTGTCCGAGTCGCGGGGCTGGGTTGCCCACGGCGACGGAGCTCGCGCGCTGCCCGCCGAAGTTGCGACCCCGGCGACCCTGATCGTCGGACCCGAGGGCGGCTTCCTCGACTCCGAGGTCGAGCGCATGGTCGCGGCGGGGGCGGAGGCGGTCACCCTCGGTCCACGACCGCTGAAGGTCGAGACGGCGGTGGCGGTGATGCTCGGACGAGTGGCGCTCGGATGAGCGTTACGTCAGCGATGACCGTACTTCACGTCACCAACGGTGAATCGGCCGCGGGTCTGCTGCGCGAATCCGGGATCGGCGGCGACGTGCTCGCCTGGAACGACGTCCTTCACGAAGGGCCGGTGCCGGCGGGTCTTTCTGCCGATGCGCTGCGCCTGGTGCGGGCTGAGTACCTCGCGAGCGAGGGCTGGACCACTGTCGAGGCGGCGCTCGGCGAGCTCGAGGCGCGCGACCGGGCGCTCGAGGAGTCGCGGTCGCGGCTGGAAGTCTGCCTCTGGTTCGAGCACGATTTGTACGATCAGCTCCAGCTGCTCCAGATCCTCGATCGTTACGCCGCCGGTCCGCGACCCGAGCGTCTGTCGGCGGTGGTGATCGGCGAGCACCCAGAGGTCGATCGCTTCATCGGGCTCGGCCAGCTCGAGCCTCACGACCTGGCGCCTTTGTGGGCGGCGCGGCAGGCGGTGACCGACGACCAGCTGCAGCTCGGTGTCCGTGCTTGGCGGGCCTTTCGACAAGGCCCCGAGGATTGGCGGGCGCTCGACCGCGGCGAGCACGGCTCGCTCGACCCACTGCGGTTCTTGGGCGCCGCGATCTCGCGTCTTGTCGCCGAGCTGCCGTCGGGACCGGAAGGCCTCGGGCGCACCGAGCGCCTGGCCATCGAGGAGCTGCGAGCCGGCGCGGACCGTCTGGGGTCGTTGTTCCGAGCAGTGCAGGAGCGCGAGGAAGCGCCGTTTCTCGGCGACTCGGTGTTCTTCTCGCGAATGCGTCGGCTGGCCAGCGGGTCGCCAGCGTTGATTGTGATTGAAGGCGAGCCGGTTGCCGGGGCGCGGGTTCGGCTGACTTCGGCCGGGGTCCGCCTCTTGGAGATGTGATGACAGACGGACTGAGAAAACGTGCGCGGTGCTGGTGGATCTTGGGGTTGACATCGTTGGCTCTTTGTCTTCAGACATCGCCAGCGCCGGCGATCACCCTGTCGCCCGTCGCTGTCGACGCAGGAGGTGGAAGGTTGTTCCTCGGCGACGGCGGGCGCTACCGGGTGGGCGATCGGCCGGAGTGGGCGGCCCCCGACCTCGACGATCGCGACTGGCAGCCGCTTCGGCAAGAGACGACATCTCCGGGCTGGAGCCCGTTGTTCTTCGACGACCTGCTTGGGAAGGACAGCGCGCTTTGGTTGCGGCTCGATCTCGAGATCGACCCGGTGCTCCAAGGGCAGGCGATGGCCCTAGATTGCCTGCTCTTTGGCGCCGCCGAGCTCTGGCTCGACGGTGAGCGGGTCGGTGGCTGGGGTGAGATCGACCCAGGGGATCCTCCGGGTGGGGAGCTCATCGGCCGCAGGCTTCTTCGCCTTTCCCTGCCTCAGCGTCCCCGCGCGCTGTTGGCGGTGCGTTACTCGAGCGCGGCGAGCGTGTCGTGGATCTGGACGGATAAGCGGCGAGGGTTGCAGCTCGAGATCGGCCCGGTGACCGACATGGTCCGACTCCAGATCCGGCGCGACGATTTCAACCGCGGTCACCAGGCCGGTTTCGTGGGTGCCCTGCTCGCCCAGGGATTCTTCCACCTGGCGCTGTTCTGGTTCTACCGCCGCGAGCGCTCCAACCTCTACTTCGCGTTGCTCGCCGGGAGCATCGCGGCACTGGTTTTCTTTCAGTACCAGCAGCTGCTGGTAATCGATCCCGAGGCACAGTGGCGAGCGTTCGGTTGGTGGCAGCTGTTCATGGTGGCGTCGTTCGTGGCGTTGACCCGCTTCGCCTACTCGTTGGCACCGCGGCGGCGGTCGCTCGGGGTGTGGGTGGTGGGGATCCTCGGCATCGCGATCGCGATCGCAGTGACGGTGCGGCCGACGCTGGTGGTGTTCACCGACTTCTGGTGGTTTCCTCTGTTGGCGGTGGTCTTGAGCTTGCGAGCGTTCATACAGTCGATGATCGAGCGCCGGCGCGGCGCGGGATCCTGATCACCGGCCTAGTGATCTTCGGTCTGAGCCTGGTCGCACAGTTCTTCGACCTGACCCTGGGACTCTCGCGCGGCTTCGACGCTTTTCAGTACCTGCCGATCGCCTACTACGGCACCTTGGTGCTCACCGGCTCGGTGTCGGTGTATCTGGCGCGCGGCGTCGCCGATACCCAGCGCGATCTCGAGCACCGGTTGGTCGAGGTCGAGCGGCTGTCTGCGAAGACCCTCGAGCAGGAGCTCGCCGCCCGCGACCTCGAGATCGAGCGCCGGCTGCTCGAGGCCGACAACCGGCGAAAGACCGAGGAGCTGGAAGCGGCGCGCGAGTTCCAGCTGTCGTTGCTGCCGGACCGGCCTCCGGATGCGCCGGGCTACGATGTCTACGCCCAGATGCGCACCGCGGTCGAGGTCGGCGGCGACTACTACGACTACCGGGTCGAATCCGACTGTCTGCTGCTCGCCTACGGCGACGCCACCGGCCACGGCGCCCGCGCCGGCGCGATGATGGCGATGGCCAAGGGCTTCTTCAACTCCTGGATCTCGGATGTCGAGCCCGGATCGTTCCTCGACGAAGCCAACCGCGCGCTCAGCGAGATGCGCCTGCGCGGCATGCTGATGTCGATGGGAGTGGTGCGGGCGAGCGGCGGCCGGCTGCGTCACGCCGCCGCCGGCATGCCGCCTGGACTGGTCTATAGAAAGCGTCTCGACGCGGTGGAAGAGGTCCTGGTCGAGTCGCTGCCGCTGGGCGCCCGAGTCAACGCCTCCGCGTATCTCACCGGAGAGATCGAGCTCGAGCCCGGCGACCTGATCATGTGGACCACCGACGGTTTGCCCGAGCTCACCAACGCCGAAGGCAGGCCGTTCGGCTACGAGCGAGTGCGCGAACAGTTCCTGGTCGCGGCGAGGCTCGGTGACGCTTGCCTCGCGACGGAGCACATGATGAGCTGGATCGAGCGCTGGAAGGGCGGCGGTCCGCCCGACGACGACGTGGTGGTGGCGGTGCTGCGGAGGCTCGGCGAACCGGTTCCCGAGGACCCCGACTGATGCGGCTCGATGCCCTCGACTGGACCCTGGTTCTTGTTCTGACAACGGTCGCGTTCCTGCCTGCGCTGTTCCTGGCGCGGCGCGCCGGCTCGAGCACCGCCGAGTTCTTCACTTCGGGGCGGGCCGCCCCGTGGTGGCTGGTCGGGGTGTCGATGGTCGCCACCACGTTCAGCACCGACACCCCGAACCTGGTGACCAACCTGGTGCGCGAGGGCGGGGTGTCGAGCAACTGGATGTGGTGGGCGTTCTTGCTCACCGGCATGGCCACGGTGTTCTTCTACGCGCGGCTGTGGCGGCGCTCCGGGGTGCTCACCGATCTCGAGCTCTACGAGCTGCGCTACAGCGGCCGCGCCGCTTCGTTGGTGCGGGGCTTTCGCGCGGTCTACCTGGGATTCTTCTTCAACTGCGTGATCATGGCCGCGGTCAACCTCGCCGCCGCCAAGATCGCGAGCGCGCTGCTCGGCTGGCCGATGGGCCGCACCTTGCTGTTCTGCGGTTTGCTGAGCATGGCGTTTGCCGCAACCAGCGGACTGTGGGGGGTGCTGGTCACTGACCTGGTGCAGTTCGGCATCGCCATGACCGGCTCGGTGGTCGCCGCTTGGTACGCACTCTCGCAGCCGCAGGTCGGCGGTCTCGAGGGCCTGGTCGCGCGCCTCGATCCGGCGACCCTCAACTTCCTGCCCGACTTTGGAAAGTGGGATGTCGCGCTCGCCGCGTTCATCATTCCGCTCACCGTGCAATGGTGGTCGGTGTGGTACCCGGGCGCCGAGCCCGGCGGCGGCAGCTACATCGCGCAGCGGATGCTCGCCGCGAAGAGCGAGCGCGACGCCCTCGCCGGCACCCTGCTGTTCAACGTCGCCCACTATGCCCTGCGTCCCTGGCCGTGGTTGCTGGTGGCGCTGTCGTCGCTGCTGGTGTTCCCGACCCTCGACGACATCGCCCGCGCTCTGCCCCAGGTCGACTCGCGGCTCATCGGCCACGACCTCGCGTACCCCGCGATGCTCGGATTGCTGCCACACGGCGCCCTCGGGCTGCTGGTCGCTGGACTGCTCGCGGCCTATGTGTCGACGATCTCGACCCACCTCAACTGGGGCTCGAGCTACCTGGTGCACGACCTCTACCGGCGATTTCTTCGTCCCGAGGCCGCCGAGCGCCACTACGTGATGGTGGGGCGACTGGTCACCGCGCTCTTGGTGGCGGTGGCGTCGTTGGTGTCGCTGCTCCTCGACACCGCGAGCCAAACCTTCACCCTGCTGCTCTCGATCGGCGCCGGCACCGGGTTG
>JAQBHE010000149.1:0-6193 GCA_032128015.1 Holophagae bacterium | reverse complement strand
CGTCGCCGCTGCGCACATCGAGCAGCCGCAACGCTCCAAGAGCACTCGCGTCGAGGTCTTGGGCGTCGATCAGGTCGCGCCAGTCGTCGTTTCTCGGGTGTTCAGGCACTTGTTCGGAGGTGCTCGGGGAAGGCGAGGTCGCCACCCTGGTTCAGGTCACCGCCTTTTTCATGCGATCGATGCTGCCGCGGAACTCGCGCATGCAGTGCCACAGCAGTAGCGTCGAGAGCAGGTGGGCCACGACCGTCGACGACAGCAGCGAGTAGCGGATGCCGGAGAGGCCGAACGACGCCTCGGTGAACAGGTAGTCGGTGAGCAGGGCCAGCACCAGCGGCCCGACCGCCAGGCCGATCAGGTTGACAACGAATAGGTAGATCGCTGACGCCTGGCCGCGAAGGTTGTTCGGCATCATTTCTTGGATCGCCGCCGGCGCCACCCCGAACGGCATCGACGCCAGGAACACCGACGGAATCACCAGCGCCATCGCCACGACATCGTTGGCGAGCAGCGGGAAGATGACGCCGGTGGGAAACCACAGCCACGCCGCCAGGAAGCCCACTCGGATCTTGCTGTCGCGGTAGCCGCGAGCGGCCAACTTGTCGGCGATCAGGCCGCCGGTGAACACGCCGCCGGCGCCGCATACGAACACCACGAGGCCGTAGACCAGGCCGAACTTGGCGGCGTCCCAGCCGTGGACGCGCTTGAACACTTCGGGCAACCAGGCGCCGGTGCCGTAGCTCGAGAACGACAGCAAGGCGAAGCCGACGTTGTGGGTGGCGACGGTCTTCCAGTTGCTGCGCATGTAGGCCAGCACGTCGCGCAGCGGCACGCTCTTTGTGGGGCCGCCGTCCTTGGCCTTGAGCACGCCTCGCCGCGCCGGCTCGCGAACCGTCAGCAGCAGCAGCGGCACCACCAGCAGTCCGGGAAGCCCGACCAGAAAGAACACTTTCTGTCAGGGCTCGACGTGGCCGAAGAACGGCAACTCCCAGGCCGCGGTCTTGCGCACGTAGGTGATCGCCTTGCCGCCGATCAAGTAGGCCATCCCGGAGCCGAAGTAGATGCCCATGCCGTAGAACCCGATCGCCCGCGCCAGCTTCTCGCGACGGAAGTAGTCGGTGATGATCGAGTAGGCCGATGGCGACAGGGTGGCTTCGCCGACCCCGACCCCGACGCGCATGAACGCCATTTGGACGAAGCTCTTGGCGAGGCCGCATCCCGCGGTCATGAAGCTCCAGATGCCGAGCCCGACAGCGATCAAGTTCTTGCGGCTCTTCGAGTCGGCGAGCCGGCCGAAGGGGATGCCGAAGATCGTGTAGAAGACGGCGAAGGCCGGACCCATCAGGAAGCCGACCTGCCAGTCGCGCTCGAGGTGGAGTCCCTCCTTGATGTCGCTGACCATCATGCTCAGGATCTGGCGGTCGACGAACGAGAACACGTAGACCAGGGTGAGCACAGCCACCACGTACCAGGCGTAGCGCTCCGGCGGATAGTCGTCCTCGGCAGGCGTCGAGTTGGGCATGTCTTCCCTCGGTGGCGTCCGATCTCGGGCTGTCATGTCACTCCCTTCGGGCAGGGTTTGTTGGGGTGCGGCCCCCGATTCTCGCCTGTCGTCCGTGCGTTCGTCCAATCGAGACAGCATCGGAGATGGGTACCGGGTTGATTTCGACTAGACAAAATCATAGTATCGAGTCGTAGAAAACGAGCAGCGAGATAGGCTGACCCCGAGAATGGAAGGTATCGACCAAGGAATCGACGGCAGACCGGGCGCGACGGCGACGGTTGCCAAGGCCGCGATGCCGGTATTCCGGATGACCCAGGTGACCAAGGTCTACGGCATGGGCGAGGTCGAGGTGCACGCGCTGCGGGGGGTCGATCTCGAGCTTTTCGAGTCCGAGCTGGTGGTGCTGCTGGGGCCGTCGGGCAGCGGCAAGTCGACCTTGCTCAACATCCTCGGTGGTCTCGACGTGCCGACCGCTGGCCAGGTGCTCTACCGCGACCAGGACCTGACGGCGGCTCCGGAGAGCGAGCTCACCCGCTACCGGCGTCACCACGTCGGCTTCGTGTTCCAGTTCTACAACCTGATCCCGAGCCTGACCGCGCTCGAGAACATCGCCTTGGTCACCGACATTGCCGACGAGCCGCTCGACCCCGCTGACGCGCTGCGGCTGGTCGACCTCGGCAACCGTCTCGACCACTTTCCGTCGCAGCTCTCGGGCGGCGAGCAGCAGCGGGTGGCGATCGCCCGCGCGATCGCCAAGCGTCCTGACGTGCTGCTGTGCGACGAGCCGACCGGAGCGCTCGACATCGCCACCGGCTCGCTGGTCCTCGAGGCGATCGAGCGAGTGAACTCCGAGCTCGGCACGACCACGGTGGTGATCACCCACAACGCCTCGATCGCCGACATCTCCGATCGCGTGATCTCGCTGTCGGACGGACGGATCGCGAGCCAGCACCGCAACGTCGAGCGCAAGGCGATCTCGGAGCTACGGTGGTGAGCCGCGCCGCCAAGGGCCCTGGGGCGGGCCGATGAAGGCGCTCGATCGCAAGCTGGTGCGCGACCTCTGGGCGCAGCGCAGCCAGGCCCTGGCGATCGCCGCGGTGATCGGCTCCGGGATCACCCTGCTGGTGATGTCGGTGGGCACCTTCGGTTCGTTGAGCCTGACCCAGGAGACCTACTACCGCCAGTTCGGCTTCGCCGATGTCTTCGCCAACACCAAGCGGGCGCCGAGCTGGCTCGAGGCGCCGATCGCCGAGATTCCCGGTGTCCGGATTGCCGAGACGCGGGTCGTGGTCGACGTCACCCTGGATGTGCCGGGAATGGAAGAGCCGGCGCGCGGCCGGCTGGTGTCGCTGCCCGACCGCGGCGAGCCGCGTCTCAACGGGCTGTTCCTGCGCCGCGGGCGGTGGGTCGAGCGCACCCGCCCCGACGAGGTTCTGCTCAGCGAGGGCTTTGCCAAAGCCCACGATCTCGAGCCCGGCGATCGCTTGGCGGCGATCATCAACGGCCGGCGCAAGGAGCTCGACATCGTCGGCATCGCGCTGTCGCCGGAGTACGTCTACACCATCTCCGCCGGCGATCTGTTCCCCGACGCCCGGCGATTCGGAATCGTGTGGATGTCGCGCCAGCCGTTGGCAGCGGCGTTCGACATGGAGGGCGGCTTCAACGACGTCTCGGTGTCGCTGGCGCCCGGGGTCTCGGAGGCGGCGGTGATCGCCGATCTCGACCGTCTGCTCGAGCCCTACGGCGGGCTCGGTGCGATCCCACGCGCGCTCCAGGTTTCGCACTGGTACCTGGCCAACGAGCTCCGTCAGCTGCGATCCATGGGGATGATGATCCCGCTCATCTTCATGAGCGTCGCCACCTTTCTGCTCAACGTTGTGCTGTCGCGCACCGTCTCGGTGCAACGCGAGCAGATCGCGGCGCTCAAGGCGCTTGGCTACTCGAACGGCGCCATCGGCGTGCACTACACCAAGTGGGCGATCGCGGTGGCAGCGATCGGCGCGGTGATCGGCATGGTCGCCGGCACCTGGCTGTCGACCGCGATGCTCCGGATGTACCTCGACTACTTCGCGTTTCCGATCCTCGAGTACCAGTGGTCGTGGTCCACCTTCCTGGGCGCGGTCGCAATCAGCATGGCGGCGGCCTCGCTTGGGGCGCTGGGAGCGGTGCGGATCGCGGTGCGGCTGCCGCCCGCCGAGGCGATGCGACCGGCGCCCCCGGCGCGCTACAGAGTCAGCTGGATCGAGCGCATCGGTTTCGCCGGGTGGCTGCAGCCGGCGTCGCGGATGATCGTCCGCAACGTCCAACGGCGGCCGGTGCGCACCACCCTGTCGATCGTCGGCATCGCGTTCGCGGGAGCGATCATGGTGGTCGGCGGCGCCTTCCTCGACTCGATCGACGAGCTCCTCGAGGTCCAGTTCAACGTCGTCCAGCGCCAGGACGTGACCGTCACCTTCACCGAGCCTGCTTCATCGAGCTCGTACTACGAGCTCACCCGCATGCCCGGAGTGATCGCCGTCGAGCCGATGCGCGCGGTGCCGGTGCGGCTGCGCCATGCGCAGCGCAGCCGCCAGCTGGCGGTGCTCGGTTACCCCGAGGGCGCCCGGCTCACCCGGGTAGTCGGCGCCGACTACCGGCCGGTGACCCTGCCCGCCGAGGGCCTGGTGATGTCGCAGAAGCTCGCCGACATCCTCGAGGTCGAGCGCGGCCAGCAGATCGAGGTCGAGGTGCTCGAGGGTGCGCGCCCGGTGCGCCGGGTGGTGGTCACCGACCTGGTCGACGACTACCTCGGCACTTCGGCGTACATGCGTATCGACGCCCTCCAGCGTCTGATGCGCGAGGGCTCCAGCCTCTCGGGCGCGTCGCTGCAGGTCGATCCCGACCGCGCCCAGGAGCTCTACCGCCTGCTCAAGGAGACGCCGTCGATCGCCGGCGTCGGTCTGCGCCGGGCGATGATCGACAACTTCAACACCTACCTTGCCGACAACATCGGGATGATGATGGGCTTCTTTCTGTTCTTCGCCTTCGTGATCGCGTTCGGCGTGGTCTACAACACTTCGCGGATCTCGCTGTCCGAGCGCGCGCGCGAGCTCGCGAGCCTGCGGGTGATGGGCTTCACCCGCGGCGAGATCTCGTACATTCTGCTCGGCGAGCTCGCGATCCTGACCCTGGTTGCCTTGCCGCTGGGATTGGTGCTCGGCTACGGGCTGGTCGGCGCCTCGATGCAGGCGATGGACACCGAGCTCTACCGCTTCCCGCTGATGGTGGCGCCCTCGACCTTCCTGATGTCGCTGGTGACCGTCGCCGGCTCGACGATGATCTCGGCGATCATCGTCCGTCGCAAACTCGACCATCTCGACCTGGTCGGAGTGCTGAAGACTCGTGAGTGAATCGTCGACCTAGCGGATAGCGGTCGAGGGGGAAAGAGTGAGCGAACCCAAGAAACAGAAGAGCCAATGGGGTCTACGACGCTGGGGGATGATCGCCGGGGCGATCTTGCTTGTTTTGCTGGTCGCGCTGGCCCTGCGGCCGCGGCCGATCCCGGTGGACGTGGCAACGGTCGAGCGCGGCGCCCTCGAGGTCACGCTCGACGAGGAGGGCGAGACCCGGGTGCGCGAGCGCTTCGTGGTCTCGGCGCCGCTCGCCGGTCGGGTGCTGCGCATCGACTACGACCCGGGTGATCGAGTGATCGCGGGGGAGACCGTGCTCGCCCGTTTCTTGCCCTCGGAGCCGGTGCTCCTCGACTCCCGCAGTCGCGCCGAGGCGAGCGCCGCGGGGCGCGCCGCCGAGGCGGTGTACGGTCGCGCCAAGGCGCTGGCGCTGCAGGCCGGCGCCGAGCTCGAGTTTGCAGTCTCCGAGCAAGCGCGCTACCGGCGATTGGTCGACAGCGGGATCGTGCCGCGCGAGCGGCTCGACCAGGCCGATCTGGCGGTGGACACCCGGCGCGAGGCCAAGCAGGCGGCCGACTTTGCGGTGGCGAGCGCCTACGGCGATCTCGAAGTGGCGCGCGCTCGTTTGGTCCAGGTGCAGGGCGGCGGTGCCGGCCGGGCGATCGACCTGCGTTCGCCGGTCGACGGCGTGGTGCTGCGAGTGCTGCGCGAAAGCGAGTCGGTGGTGCTCGGCGGCGAGCCGCTGCTCGAGGTCGGCGATCCCGCGGATCTCGAGATCGTGGCTGACTTCCTGTCGAGCGACGCGGTGCGTATGCGCTCCGGCAATGCGGTTCTCATCGACCGCTGGGGAGGCGTCGCCGCGCTCGCCGGCAAGGTGCGGCGGATCGAGCCGTCGGGGTTCACCAAAATCTCGGCGCTCGGCGTCGAAGAGCAGCGAGTCAATGTGATCATCGACTTCGCCGAGCCACCCGAGCGGCTAGCGGTGCTCGGGGACGGCTTCCGGGTCGAGGTACGGGTGGTGGTGTGGCAGAGCGACGACCTGCTGCGTCTGCCGACCGGGGCGTTGTTTCGCAGCGGCAGTGAGTGGGCGGTCTACTGCGTCGAAGGCGGTATCGCACGTCGCCGCCGGGTCGAGGTCGGGGCGATGTCGCCGCAGGCCGCCGAGGTCAAGAGCGGGCTCTCCGAGGGCGACCGGGTGGTGCTGCACCCGAGCGACAGCGTCGAGGACGGGGGGCGGGTGACCGCGCGCGAGGGCTGAGGCCTGCGCCCGGGAGACACGGAAGACCAGATGGTGGGCGAACCT
>JAQBHE010000148.1:0-10228 GCA_032128015.1 Holophagae bacterium | reverse complement strand
GCCGAACAGGAGCCGCACTTCCCCGCCTTGCAGTTCCAGCGCACGGCCAGATCACCGGCCTCCTCCGCCTGGACCTGCAGCATCGCATCGAGCACCACCATGCCTTCGGTGATCTCGGTGCGGTAGTCGACGTAGCGACCGTCGCCGCTTGCTGTGTCCTGACGCCAGATCTTGAACGCGGTGGTCGTCATCAGCCGATCTCCTTCACCAGGTCGCGCAGCTCGTCGCTCATCGGCACCACCGGCACTTCTTCGACTGCCATCCGGCCGTCGGCGTCTTTGCGCACCGCGATGTTCACTCTCGCAAAGTGCTCGGCGTCCTTCTGCGGATAATCCTCGCGGAAGTGGGCGCCGCGGCTCTCGCGACGAAGCAGACCGGCGCGCGCGACCGCTTCGGACACGATCAGCAGGCTCTCGAGGTCGAGCGCGGTATGCCAACCGGGGTTGTACTCGCGGTTGCCAACTGCCGAGACCGCCGCCGCCTGCTTCGACAGCTCCGCGATGCCGGCGACCGCCTCCTGCATCTCGGACTCGGTGCGGACGATGCCGACTTTGGCCTGCATCATGTCCTGGAGCGCGTACTGGATCTGGTAGGGACCTTCGCCCTTGCCATCGCGCTCCAGTGGAGCCAGCGCGTCGGCGGTCGCGCGGTCGACCTGGCCGGGGTCGAGCTTGCCGTGCTCTTCGTCCTTGGCGAACTTTGCGGCGTACTCGCCGGCGCGCTTGCCGAACACCAGGAGGTCCGAGAGCGAGTTGCCGCCGAGCCGGTTGGCGCCGTGGAGACCGGCGGCCACTTCGCCAGCGGCGAACAGCCCGGGCACCGTCGACATCTGGGTCTCGGCGTCGACCCGCACTCCGCCCATCACGTAGTGGGTAGTCGGTCCGACTTCCATCGGCTGCTGGGTGATGTCGATGCCAGCCAGTTCCTTGAACTGGTGGTACATGCTCGGCAGCTTCTTCTTGATGTGGGCTTCGGCGCTCGGGATCTTCTCTTTGATCCAGGCAATGTCGAGGTAGACGCCGCCGTGTGGCGAGCCCTTGCCGAGCTTGATCTGCTCGACGATCTTGCGCGCGACGTGGTCGCGAGTCAGCAGCTCGGGCGGCCGTCGCGCCTGGCGGTCGCCGATGACGTAGCGCCAGCCTTCCTCGGGGGTGTCGGCGGTCGACGTGGAGTAGAGCGGCGGGATGCCGTCGAACATGAAGCGGTGGCCGTCGGAGTTCTTGAGGATGCCGCCCTCGCCGCGCACTCCTTCGGTGACCAGGATGCCGCGGACGCTCGGCGGCCAGACCATGCCGGTGGGGTGGAACTGCACGAACTCCATGTCGAGGAGGTCGGCGCCGGCTTGGTAGGCCAGGCTGTGGCCGTCGCCGGTGTACTCCCAGCTGTTCGAGGTGATCTTGAAGGCGCGGCCGATGCCGCCGGTGGCAATCACCACCGCCGGCGACTGAAAGACGTGGAAGCGGCCCTTCTCGCGTTCGTAGGCGAAGGCGCCGACCACCCTCCCGGAGTCGACCAGCAGACGAGTGACCGTCACCTCCATGTAGAAGGAGATTCCCTGGTGGACGCCGTGGTCCTGGAGGGTGCGGATCATCTCGAGTCCGGTGCGGTCGCCGACGTGGGCAAGCCGCGGGTAGGCGTGGCCGCCGAAGTTGCGCTGCAGGATGCGGCCGTCCGCGGTGCGGTCGAACAGCGCTCCCCAGGCTTCGAGCTCGAGCACCCGCTCCGGCGACTCGCGGGCGTGGATCTCGGCCATCAGCGGGTTGTTGAGGTACTGGCCGCCGCGCAGGGTGTCGGTCGCGTGGATCTTCCAGCTGTCGCGCTCGTCGACGTTGGCGAGCGCCGCCGCGACCCCGCCCTCGGCCATCACGGTGTGGGCCTTTCCGAGCAGGCTCTTGCACACCACCCCCACCGACACCCCGGCCGCCGACGCTTCGATCGCCGCACGCAAGCCGGCGCCGCCAGCGCCGATGATCAATACGTCGTGCTGGTGAATCGGATGGTCCATCACAGGATCCTCAGATCGGTCCAGATGCCCATCGAGACCAGCCGGACGTAAACGTCGCTGAAGCCTACCCACGCCAGGCTAGACCATGCCCACACCATGTGCTTGCGGTTGAAGCCGGAAACACAGGTCCAACACTTGAACCGAAGCGGGTTCTTGGCGAACGACTTGAGCCCGCCGCCCACCAGGTGGCGCAGCGCGTGGCAGCCGAAGGTGAAGCCCGCGAGCAAGACCGCGTTCAAGGTCAACACCAGGCTGCCAATGCCGATGCCGAGGCCGTCCTCGAACTGGTAGGACTTGATCGCGTCCCAGCTCAGAGAGACGATGAGCAGGAGCGCCCCGTACAAGAAGTAGCGGTGGATGTTCTGGATGATCAACGGCAGCGAGTTTTCGCCCCGATAGCTCTTTCTCGGTTCGCCAACCGCGCACGCTGGCGGATCGCCCCAGTACGCCTTGTACAAGCTGCCGCGGTAGTAGTAGCAGCTCAGGCGGAAGCCGGCGGGTGCCCACAGGACCAGAAACGCCGGGGAGAATGGCAGCCAACCTGGCCAAAAACCAGGCCGCGCGCCGAACCAGGCGTGCGGGCTCGCGCCGAAGATCTCGGGCGAGTACATCGGCGACAAGTAGTTGCCGACGTGGTAGTGGTCGCCCTGGAAGGCCGCCCAGGTCGAGTAAGCGATGAAAGCGCCGAAGCCGAGAAACACGACGATCGGCTGCAGCCACCAGGTGTCCCGGCGCTCGGTCTGCCCAAACGCACGTCGCTTCAGCACGGCATCGTAGGCCATCTCGACTCCCTCGTTCGATCTGTTCCGGTTGTGGGTTCGCCGGCGGCGGCGCGGTCCGAGCTGAGGCCATTCAAGCGCATGGCCCATGGGGTGTCAAGGCGGCCACCACCCCGTTCAACGCCCCCCGACCGGGGCCCTGTTCGGCGTGCGCGTAGACTGGTCGGCCACCGTGAGCCTCCGAGACCTTCGCCACCGGATCGAAGACTCGCTCTTCGTCCTGGTCACCCGTCTGATCCGGGTGCTACCCCACCGCGCGATCTACCACATCGGCAGCGCGGTGGGGCGCGGCTTGCTCTCGTTCGGCCGCCGCCGGCGCCTGATGCGCGCCAACCTGGCGCTGGTGTTCCCGGACCGCGATCCGGCCGAACGCGCCCAGATCGCGCGGCAGTGCGCGAGCCGGCTCGGCGGCATCTTCTTCGACCGCGCCTCGGCGGATCGGTTCTCGCACGAGGAGATGCTCTGCCGATTCACCTTCGAAGGCTGGGAGCATGTCGAGCGTGCACAGGCCGCCGGCAAGACGCTGTTCTTGATCTCGGGACACTTCGGCGCTTTCGACCACCTGGTGCTGCCACTGGCGCGTCGCCTCGGTCGAGTGCACATGGTGGTCCAGGCCCAGACCAACCCCCATACCCGGCGGCGGATGGACGCGATGCGCGAGCGGATGGGAGTGACGTTGCTGCCGCGCAGCGGTGGGGGTCCCAGGATGCTCAAGCTGCTGCGCGCCGGCGAGACCGTGGGGATGGCCATCGACCAGCGGGTGCGACCCTGGGACGGCATCCTGGTGGCGTTCCTCGGCTCGCTCGGCTGGGTCAGTCCGATGCCGGCGTACCTGGCCTTGCAGACCGGAGCCTGCGTGCTGCCGATGTTCTGCACCATCGGCGCCGACGGGCGTTACCAGGCCCGGGTCAAAGCACCGGTGTCGGTCGACGACCTCGGCGACGACCCGGTGGTCGAGCTGACGCGGCGGATGCTCGATCCGATCGAGCGCGAGATCCGACGCGCTCCCGAGGAGTGGTTCTGGATCCACGACCGCTGGAGGTTGATCTGGCAGCACCACGAGCCGCAGTCGCTCGACCGGCTGCGGCGCCAATCGTCGCTACCCGAGGGCCACGAAGTGGCCGAGAGAGATCGCCGGGTCGCCGACGAGCTCCATACCTTGATAACCCGCGACCGGCTCGAAGCCACCGGTAACTTCGCCGTGGCTGGTGGCTCCGTCAACCGGCGCTCAGCAGTGGCGATCGAAGTGGCGCGCGCGGCCGTGGAGAGCGGCTTGGTGGTCCGTCATTTCGACCGCGGCGAGCTCGCGGACCGCCTGCGCGCGGCCGAATCGGCCGGCGAGCTGGCGCAAGAGCTGCGACGTTGGGACGCCTGCGCGCTCCTGGTGTTGACCGCCGCTGAGGACACACAACTGCCAGACGACGACCCTTGGACCCTGAAGATGCTGGTCCACCGCCGCGGCCGAGGGTCGGTGCTGGCGGCGCTGCCGACCTCGGCGCTGCCGCCGCAGTGGCTTGCTGGGGCAAGCGCGGTCGAGCTCGAGACGGACGACGATCGCGCCGCCGCCGACTTCCGAACCGCTGACTCCCGAGCTACCAACCCGCAGGTCGCCGACGCGCAAGCCGCCGGGCCGCCAGCCGCTAGTGCAGCCCGAGCCGATAGCTGACGATCACGTTGCGCCCGATCTGCGGCCGGAACGACCCGATGTTGGTGAACTCGGCGTAGAGCTCGTCGGTGAGGTTGTCGATCACCACCCCGAGGCGGTGGCTGAGTCGCCCCGATTCGGCGACGGTCGCGAACCCGGACAGCGAGTGGACGGTGAACGCGGGAAGCTTCTCGCCGACCACCGGCACCGGATCGCCGGGCTCGAGGACGGCGTTCTGCTCGCCGTTGTGGCGCAGCCGATACTCGACGACCCAGCGCCGGCGCTGGGGCTCGTAGCGGACGTAGAGGTTGGCCTTGTCTGACGGGGTGTCGCCGGTCGGCGGATTGCTGCTGTCGATGCGCTGGCTATTGAGGTGGGTGTAGTTGCCGCCGAACGAGATGCCGTTGTCCAAGCGGTAGCCCGCGGCGAGCTCGACGCCATCGATCTCGGTGCGGTCGACGTTGCGCTGCTGGACCACGAAGCTCAGGCGAGCCCGCTCGATCGTCTCGCGCAGGCCAGCCGGCAGCGCCGCGATCTCCTCGGGGCGCAGGAAGTGCTGGATGATGCCGTTGTTGATCCGATTGCGGAAGTAGGCCGCCTCGAAGTGGCCGTTGCGCTTGCGGAACTTGACGCCGAAGTCGAAGTCCTTGCTGGTCTCGGATTCGAGCGCCGGGTTGAGCAGCTGGAAGCCGCTGCCTTCGGGAGTGATGCCGTTGAACAAGCGCTCGACAATGTTCGGCGAGCGAAACGCGGTGCCGTAGGTGGCGTTTAAGTGCAGCGAATCGCTGACCGCGTAGAGCACGTTGAGCGCGCCCACCACCTGTTGGTCGTCGAAGTCGAGGCCGGCGACATCGAGACCCGCGGTGGGCTGAGCCCGAGTCTCGACTTCCTGGTAACGCGCGCCGGCAACCAGCTTGAGTCGTTTGGTTGCCCAGATCTCGTCCTGGGCGAACAGGCCACGGCTTTGATGCCGCGCGTTCGGAGTGTTCGGTACCGAATCTTGGTCTAGGAACTGGCATTCGAAGGGCGGAACGAAATCGACGCAGGTGAAGCCCGGAATCACCCCGATCACCGACGGTGGGAACGGGAAGCGAAACGTGATCACGGTGTCGGCGCGGTCGGTGTTCAGCAGGTCGTCGTCGGTGTAGTCGAAACCGTAGGTGAGGAGGTTCGAGGTGCCGAAGCCGCGGGTTGCGATGCCGCGTGCGCCCAGGGTGTCGAGGTCGGTGAAGTTCAGAGTGTCGATCTCGATCGACGACGGCGGCGCGCCACCGAAGATCGGACCGATGTTGATGTCAGCGTCGAACGCGAGCTCGCGCTCGTTGCTCTGGCGGTAGACGTTGAGATCGAAGGTGCTCGCCGGGCCGCCCTCGAATCCGGCGCCCGACCAGCGCAGGGTATGGCGGTCGAAGTCCTGGTAGGGGTAGAAGATCCGCGTCTTGGTGCCGTCGAAATTTGGCTCGATCAGTGCCGGGTCGACGAAACCGAAGCCGGTCTCACCGGCGCGGTAGCGGCTCGAGCGCAACGACACGGTTTGGCGGTCGCTGGCCTGGAACAGCAGCGCGCCGCTGACGGTGTCGTCGTCAACGCCGCTGTCGAAAACCCGAGTGTCATCGTCGAGCGTGACCTGGCCGAAGCGACCGGCCGGTGCGTCGTAATCGCTGGCGTCGCGGCTCGAGGCGTCGAGGCGGTAGGACCAGCGCTCCGAGCTGCCCGCGATGTTGGCGCTCGCCTTGCGCTGGTCGTCGGCCGAAGAAGCGCGCAGCCCGAGGGATCCGGTCAGCGCGCCGCCGCCGGTCGGCGGCTGGTGGGTGATCAGGTTGAGCACACCGCCGATCGCGCCGCTGCCGTAGAGCACCGACGCCGGACCGCGCACCACCTCGACGGCGCGGACGCGGTCGAGGTCGACGACCCCGGTGATCTCGCCGAAGTCGGCCTGTCGCCGCGGGTTGTTGACCAGCAGTCCGTCCTCGAGGAATAGCACGCGCTGGCCGCGCTGACCGCGGATGATCGGCCGGGTCTGGTTGGCGCCGACACCGTTGACGTCGACTCCCGGTTCGGTGAGCAACAGGTCGGCCGCAGTGTTCACTGGGCGGTCTTCGATCTCCTCGATCACTGACACCGAGTTCGGAACCGCGAACGAATCGACCTCCCTACCTGTGGGGGTGACCGCGAGGTGGAACGAGAAGATGGGCGCGGTCTCGTTCGCGGTCTCCGCCGCTTTCGTGCTGCTCGCGTTGGCGGTCGTCGCAACCGCTGGAACCGCCGCGCCCGAAGTCCCGGCGACCGGAGCCACGGCGTCGGGAGTCTGGGATCCGACGGGGGCGGCCGACAGCGAGATCGCTCCGACCAACGTCAGGGAAAGGGTGATCCTGAATACAGACATGTCCTCGTCTCCTCCTGATCGGTGGCCCGTAATCTCAGGCCGCCACAGCTCGGGCCGTCACAGCTCAGGCGAAAACTGTGGACGAGGCAGGGTCTGTCTCTGTCACCGTAGCGTCACGGGCCCACCCCGCCGGGTTAGGCGCTCAGGTCTCTCGAGCGCGTTCGCAGCCGCGACGCTCGTCGACGCTGTAGAGCACGATTCCGCCGACGACAAAGAAGGCGAGCACGACGCTGACCCCGGCGCGTTGGCCCCAGGTGGCGCTGAGTATGCCGAGCAGGAAGGGACCCAGGAACGAGGTCGCCTTGCCGGCGAACGCGTAGAAACCGAAGAACTCGCTCTGGTTCCGTTCCGGCACGAACCTCGCCATCAGCGATCGGCTGGCGGCTTGATTCGGCCCGGCGAACGTTCCAATCAACAGTCCCGCGACCCAGAACCAGGTGCGATTGGGCGCCAGCACCGCGAGCGTCGCCGCGCCGGCCAGCGCCACCAGGCTCACCATCACGGTCGCCTTGCCGCCGATCCAGTCGTCGACGAATCCGAACAGCCACGCTCCTAGTCCGGCGGCGACGTTGAGTGCGATCCCGAACAGGATCACTTCGTCGTACTCCAGGCCGAAGGTGCCGGCGGCGTAGATGCCGCCGAAGGCGAACACCGTGACCAGGCCGTCGTTGTAGATGAGGTGCGCGATCAGGAAGCGAACGATTTCGGGAAAGTCGCGGATTCGCAGCAGGGTGCGCTTGAGGTCCGAGAACGCCTGGGCGACCTGGGCACGACCGCCGACCGCGTTCAGGTCGTCCGCCGCGCGCTCGATTGTGGGCTCGCGCACCCACAGCAGCATCGGCAGGCTGAACAGTAGCAACCAACCGGCGACCAGCAGGTTGGTGGCGCGGATGTGAAAGCCGCTGTCTTGCGGCAGCGCAAACCACGGGTCGCCGCCGATGCCGACGAACCCCAACAGCGCGACCACCAGGCACGCCAACCCGCCGACATAGCCAAGCCCCCAGCCGTAGCCAGAGATCCGGCCGATGGTTTGGGGTGTGGCGAGGCTGGCGAGGAATGAGTTGTAGAACACCGTCCCGACCTCGAAGGCGACGTTGGCGACGATGAAGCAGAGGAGCGCGAGCCACACCGCGCTCGAGGTGCCGGGGACGATGAAGGTGAGCGCGCCGGTGGCGACCACGCACAGCAGGGTGGAGATCACCAGCATCCGTCGCCGGCTGCCGCCGCGATCGGCGAGCGCGCCCAGGATCGGCGACGAGATCGCAATCAGCACCGCCGAGATCGCGATGCCTCGCGACCACAGCGCTGTGCCCAGGTCCGCGTTGTCGGCGAAAGTCTGGGTGAAATAGGTGGCGTAGACGAAAGTGACGACCAGAGTGGTGAACGCCGAGTTCGCCCAGTCGTAGAGGCACCAAGAGGCCACGGCGCGTCGGTGTTGGTTCATCCGCTGGTCCCCCTCCCGATACATCGAGGCCCGAAGTGAGACGCATTGTGTCAAGTTTGTCGGGCCGCCCTCCTGGCGATGCGTGGCGTGGGACGGCTGGCCAACAAGCCCTCCGGGGGTAGCGGCCGAGCTTGGGCGGCCGACGGCCGAGGAGAGACGCTTCGAGTCGCGAAATCCTCGCAACCGAGACCGCCCCGTTCAGCGGAACCAGAGGCCCCCGGTATGCGACGCGGCTCGCCCCTTCTCGAGGCTACCCCTCGACCACGCGGCGCAGCCGGATGGCGAGCTGTTCCTGTTCGCGGCGCCGCGACTCGATCCACGAGCGCCGCGAGCGCAGAACAACAAATCGGCGCAGATCGCGAGCACTCGAGCGCCAGCGCTCGCGGATCGCGAGACCCGCGAGCCCGATCGCCGGCGCAACCGCCATCGTCCCAAGCCCCCACGCGACTGCCCGCAGCGGCGGTTCGTCCAGAGCTGACGCAACCGCGGCGGCGAGGCCTCCGAGGGCGAAGACCCACAGCGCGTAGCAGACGATCCCGATCAACAGCTTGTAGGTGGCGGTCTGGTCGTCGCTCGGAGTTACCGCGTCGGCGATCCGGCCGACGACCAGATAGGGAACAAAGAACACCAGGTGACCGACGACCGCGACCGCGAGTACTACCGGCCCGAGAAACAGAAGGCGGCTCGCGGCCCAGCGCCAGGCGCGATCGGCGTCGACCTCGGTGACCAGGGCACGCGGGGTGAGGCCCAGCCATCGCAGCCGTCGGTCGTGACGAAGCAGGTCGGCGACCAGCTCCGGATCTTCCGGATCGAGGCGGCGGCGCCACGTCGACAGCAGGCGGGCGGCGGTGTCGAGGCGACGCGCCTGCTCCGCGCGGTCAACGGAGCTCGGGCCGGCACGGCCCGCGGCGACCGTCGCGTCGACCTCGGCGTCCCAGATCGCCTCGGCGCAGGCGAGCAGCGGCGCGTCTTCCCAGCGCTCGAGGTTGATCGTGACCTCTCGTATCGCCGAATCCAGGCGGCGGGTGAGCTCGCGGACCGCAGCTTCGTTCTCGACGCCGGCGCCCGCGAGGTCCGACCACTCGACCGGCTCGCCGCGCACCACCAGGGCGTGCGAGCGAAAGCGCTCCTTGTCGCGAAACACCAGGCCCACCGGCGCCACCGGGAACGTAGCGCCGATGCCGGCGGCCGCTTGCAGGGCGATGCGCGCGGCGCCGGTGCGCAACGGTTTGAGGCTGGGGTCGCTGTGACTGGTGCCCTCGGGAAACAACGCGATCGCGGCTCCTTGGCCAAGCGCGTCACAGGCGGCGTCGAACATCTCGCGGTTGCTGGCGGTCTGCCCTGGATCGTCGATCTTCCGATACACCGAGATCGAACCGACACCGCGCACCAACCAACCGACCCGCCGGTCGTCGAACAGCGGCGCCTTGGCGAGGAACCGCAAGGGTCGCCGAGCCGCCGCTGCGACCAGCGCCGGGTCGAGCAGCCCGTTCGCGTGGTTCGCGACGATCAGCAGTGGTCCGGTGCGCGGCGGTCGCGGTCCGGTGATCGCGAGCCGGTAAAAGACATACGACACCAGGCGAGCGATCGGCGAGAGTGCCGGCAGGAGCCACATGATGGGAGTCGGTGGTGGAATCCAGGGACGGGCTGGAGTCTATGGGACCTCGCTGGGGGCTCGCAGCGGCGACCCTCTGAGGGTAGCGGCCGACCTTGGGCGGCCGAGTGAGGAGATGTTGGGGCGAACCTCATTGCTGCGAGTGAACCGTGACGTCGAGCGGGCGCTGGTTGTGTCTTCTCGTACGGGCGCGGCGAGGATCGCCGGTGGTCTTGCGAGGCGGCGGACGTCAGACTTCGCCTTCGGCTCCGTCGACGCCCTTCACCTCGCGGCGGTCGTTGCGGCGTCGGCCTGCGGCCGTCGACGCAAGGAAGCTTGCGAGGCGGCGGACGCCCAGAGGATTCTCCCTGTTGT
>JAQBHE010000147.1:0-5435 GCA_032128015.1 Holophagae bacterium | reverse complement strand
GTCCTTGCGGTACGCGGTGATCGTGGTCCGGGCGATCACCTGGCCGCCAATGACGCCCTGGATCGCGATCTTGAACTGCTGGCGCGGGATGGTGCCAGCGAGGCGCTCGCAGTACTTGAGCGCGCGGCTGCGCGCCTTATCGCGATGAACCAGCTGGGACAGCGCGTCGACTTTCTCGCCGTTGACCAGGATGTCGACCTTGACCAGATCGGTCTGGCGGTAATCGAGGAGCTCGTAGTCGAACGATCCGTAGCCCTGGGTCACGGTCTTCAGGCGGTCGTAGAAATCGAACAACACCTCGGCCAGCGGCAGCTCGCAGACCAGACCGACGCGCCCCGCGGAGAGATAGTCGTAGGTCATGTTGACCCCGCGGCGATCGATGCACAGCTCCATCGCCGGCCCGACGTAACGCTCGGGCAACATCACCGAGCCTTTGATGAAGGGCTCGAGGATATGGTCGATCGCCGTCGGGTCGGGAAACAGGCTCGGGTTGTCGACCTCGATCTCGCGGCCGTCGGACAGCCGCAGTCCGTAGCGCACCGAAGGTGCTGACAAGACCAGCGACAGGTTGTATTCGCGCTCCAGGCGCTCCTGGACGACATCGAGGTGGAGCAGGCCGAGGAAACCGCAGCGAAAGCCGAAACCGAGGGCGGTCGACGAGTCTTTGTCGAAGGTCAGCGCAGCGTCGTTGAGCTTGAGCTTCTCGAGCGCCCGCGCCAGGTCTTCGTAGTCCCCCGAAGACACCGGATAGATCGATGAGAACACCACCGGCTTGGCCTCGCGGTAGCCGGGGATCGGTGATGTCGCCGGCCGAGTGGTGGTGGTGATGGTGTCGCCGATGTTGATGTCGGAGATGTTCTTGATCCCGGCGATGACGTAGCCAACATCGCCTGCGGACAAGCAGCGGCCGCGTTGGCGGGTGAGCAAGAGGGTGCCCAGCTCCTCGACCACGCAATCGCGGCCGGTGTGCATCAGGTGAATGCGGTCGCCGGGAACCATCTTCCCCTGCTTGACCCGGCACAGCAGAATGACCCCGCGGTAGGAGTCGTACTGGGCGTCGAAGATCAGCGCCTGCAGCGCGCCATCGGGATCGCCCAGCGGGGCTGGCAGGCGCTGGACGATCGCCTCGAGCACATCGTCGATGCCCTCGCCGGTCTTCGCCGAGCAACGCACCGATTCGAACGGGTCGAGACCGAGGTCGGCATCGATCTCCTCGAGCACTCGATCGATGTCGGCCGACGGCAGGTCGATCTTGTTGATGACCGGCACCACCGTGAGGTCGTGCTCGAGCGCGAGGTAGAGGTTCGCGACGGTTTGCGCCTCGACCCCCTGGGACGCGTCGACCACCAGCAGCGCGCCTTCGCACGACATCAGCGACCGCCGGACCTCGTGGGAGAAATCGACGTGGCCGGGGGTGTCGATCAGGTTCAGGCAGTAGCGCTCACCGTCGGCGGCATCGTAGAGCAGGGTGATGCTGTTGCTCTTGATCGTGATCCCGCGCTCGCGCTCGATGTCCATCGAGTCCAGGATCTGGTCGCGAAAATCCCGCGCCTCGACCCCACCGCAACGTTGGATCAAGCGGTCGGCCAGCGTCGACTTGCCGTGATCGATGTGAGCGATAATGCAGAAGTTGCGAGTGTTCTTCAACGCGGTCTCCCGGCGCGGATACTATCTCGGCCTTCCGATCTCCCGATGACTTTCTCTGCAAGTCGCGCCGGACGGGTGCTGCGCCCGATCGGCGTCCCGCTCGATCTCGGCCAGAACCGACGTGGTGTCGACATGGGGCCGAGCGCGATCCGCTATGCCGGCCTCGCGCCTCGCCTGCGCCGGCTCGGCTACAGCGTCGAGGACGGCGGCAACCTCGAAGTTGCGGAGCGCGAGACCCTCGGTCCCGGGGGCGTGCCGTTCCTCGCCGAAGTGGCGCGGGTCTGCGGCCAGGCCTACCGGGCAGGGCGCGACGCTGTCGCCCAGGGCCTGCTGCCGATCTTCCTCGGCGGCGACCACTCGATCTCTGCAGGGACGGTTGCCGGGATCAGCGACTCCGAACCAGTGGGTCTGCTGTGGGTCGACGCCCACGCCGACTTCAACACCTTCGAGACCTCGCCCAGTGGCAACCTCCACGGCATGCCGCTTGCCGCACTCCTTGGCCGGGGCGCTCCCGAGCTGGTCGACATTGGCCGGCCCGGGCCCAAGATCGAGCCTCGAGACGTGGTGCTGATCGGCCTTCGTGATATCGATGCCGAAGAACGGGTGCAGCTCAAGGCCTCGGGCATCCTGGTGTTCACGATGCGGGAGATCGACGAGCTGGGAGTGGCAGTGGTAGCCCGTCAAGCCATCGAGCGGCTGCGCCACCGCTCTCGGCTCCACCTCAGCCTCGACATGGATGTGCTCGACCCCTCCGAGGCACCGGGAGTCGGCACGCCGGTTGTTGGCGGCCTGTCGTATCGCGAGGCGCACTTGCTGATGGAGATGCTCGCCGAGACCGGGGCGGTTGGCTCGGTCGATGTCGTCGAGGTCAACCCGATGCTCGACTCCAGCAGCTCGACAGCCAAGTTGGCGGTGGAGCTGCTGGCATCGCTCCTGGGGAGCCGAATCCTATGAGTCGCTCGATCCCAGCCGTCGATGTCGACCGCGGCCTCAGAAGCCTGCGCCGCGATCCGCTGCTTGGCCCGGTCATCCGTCGAGTCGGTCGACCGGCGCTCGAGCCGCGCACCACTCCCTTCTTCCACGACCTCGCGCGCTCGGTGCTCTACCAGCAGTTATCGGGGGCGGCAGCGACCACGATCTACCGGCGCCTGGTCGGCCACTTCCCGGGCCGCAGTTTCCCGACGCCCGAGCAGGTGGCGGCGCTCACGGTCGACGAGTTTCGCCCTCTCGGGGTCTCGCGCCAGAAGGCGACCTACCTCGTCGACCTGGCGCGCAAGTACCAGGACGGCACGCTGCGCCCACGCCGCTTCCGCCACCTCGACGACGACCAACTGATCGCCGAGCTCACCCAGGTCAAGGGCGTCGGTGTGTGGACCGCCCAGATGTTCCTGATCTTCACCTTGCGGCGTCCGGACATCTGGCCGCGCGGCGACCTCGGTATCCAGAAGGGACTCCAACGCCTCTTCGAGCTCGAGGATCTCCCCAAAGGGGAAGAGATGGACCACCTCGCCGAGCGTTGGCGGCCGTACCGTTCGATCGCTTGCTGGTACCTTTGGCGCCTGGCCGAGGGCCAGTGACGCTCCGCCACTCGGGCACGACGACCCCGAGCCGTTGGGGGACTTTTCGAGAACAGGAGACGCAGGTGGCAAAGCAGCAGTACTGGCTGGTCAAGAGCGAGCCCGACGTCTACAGCTATGACGATCTCGAGCGCGACGGCTCGACCCATTGGAACGGTGTCCGCAACTACCAGGCGCGCAACCTGCTGCAATCGATGAGGGTCGGCGACGGCGTCCTCTACTACCACTCGAACGCCGACCCTTTGGCGATCGTCGGCCTCGCCCGGGTGTCTCGCGAGGCCTACCCTGATACCAGCCAGTTCGACCGCCGCAGCCCGTACTACGATGCCAAGGCGACGGTCGAGGCGCCGCGCTGGTTCATGGTCGACCTTGAGCCGGTAGCCTACCTCGACTCGCCGTTGACCCTGCCCTTCCTCCGCGACCAACGCAGCCTCGAAGGCATGGCGCTGCTGCGCAAGGGTCAGCGGCTATCGGTGCAACCGGTCAGCAGCGCCGAATGGCGGACGGTCTGTCGCCTGGGCGGCGCCGCGATTTCGAGAACACCAGCCGCAGACCGGTCGGCTTCGGGCTGCTAACATCAGCGCCCCTCCGTTGCCACTGGCACACCGGGGAGTGCGCCTCGAAACCATTCGAAGTCGACCCGGATCCGCGGCGATTCGGGTTTGATCTAGGAGTCAGCATGGCCAGCTATGGCTTGAATCAGCTTCGGACCGGGCTCAAGGTCCTGATCGACGGCGATCCCTATGCGGTGGTCGACTGTGACCTGGTCAAACCCGGAAAGGGCCAGGCGTTCACTCGCATCAAGATCAAGAATCTGCTCAACGGTCGCGTCACCGAGAGAACCTACAGGGCCTCCGACTCGGTGGACGCCGCCGATGTCGTCGAGGTCAGCATGCAGTACCTGTACTCGGACGGCAGCCAGTGGAACTTCATGAATCCCGAGTCCTTCGAGCAGGTCAGCGCCGGCACGGCCGCGATGAGCGAGGCTGCTCCGTGGATCAAAGAGCAGGATGTGTGCGGCGTGACCCTGTTCAACGGCCAGCCGATCCTGGTGTCGCCGCCGAACTTCGTCGAGTTGGTGATCGTCGAAACCGACCCGGGGGTGCGCGGCGACACGTCGAGCGGCGGCACCAAGCTCGCCACCTTGGAGACCGGCGCGACGGTCAAGCTCCCGCTGTTCGTCCAGCAGGGAGAGCGAATCCGGGTCGACACCCGGACCGGCGCCTACGTATCGCGGGCGAAAGACTGACCTGCTGCGCGCGGGATCGCCGCGCCGTCCACGCGGCACCGCCGCGGTGATCCCGTCATCGGTGTCGACAGTCCCTGACTCCCCCACCCCGCCCGAATGGCGCCCACGCGCGTCGATCGAGAACTTGCGTCGTCGCGCCGAACTGCTCAGGCGGACGCGTGAGTTCTTCGCCGCGCGCGACGTGCTCGAGGTCGAGACCCCGCTGATCGGCGCCGCTACGGTTACCGACCCCCACCTCCACCCACTGCGCACCGAGCTCGAGATCGGCGGCCAGCGTCGCGCCGGATACCTGCAGACCTCGCCGGAGTTCGCGATGAAACGATTGCTGGCGGCCGGCTCGGGCTCGATCTTCCAATTGTGCAAGGCCTTCCGCGATCGGGAGTCTGGCAGCCGCCACAACCCGGAATTCACCCTCCTCGAGTGGTACCGGGTCGGTTGGGATCACCATCGGCTGATGGACGAGGTCGACGAGCTCCTGGGCGCGCTCCTCGCGAGCCCTGCCGCCGAGCGCATCACCTACCGCGACCTGTTCCAGCGCCATCTCGGGCTCGATCCGGTGGTTTGCCCGCTCAGCGAGCTCGAAGCGCGAGTCGGAGACCGGCTGCACGGCGGCGGCGATCGCGACCAACTGCTGGCTTTCCTGTTCACCCACGACCTCGAGCCCCGGCTCGACGGTCGGCGTCCGACCTTCGTGTACCACTACCCGGAAAGCCAGTGCGCCCTGGCCCGGCTCGGTCGTGACCCCGACGGTCAGATGATCGCCGAACGCTTCGAGGTCTATCTGGGCGGCGTCGAGCTCGCGAACGGTTTCCACGAGCTCTGCGATCCGGTCGAGCAACGCCGCCGATTCGAGCGCGAGGCTGCCGAACGGCTGGCGGTTGGGCACTCGCCGGCAATCGTCGGGCTTTCGCCCGCAATCGTCGGGCTTTCGCCCGCAATCGTCGGGCTTTCGCCCGCAATCG
>JAQBHE010000146.1:0-15547 GCA_032128015.1 Holophagae bacterium | reverse complement strand
CAGATCGGGATCGATGGCGCGGTGCTGGCGATCGCGCTTCTCGGGATTGGGCTCGTGACCGTGCTGGCAGGATCGGCGCCCGCGCTCGTCGCCTCGCGTCCTTCGCTCACCGGCACCTTGTCCCAGCTCGTCCGCGGCGTGGTCGCGAGGGGGACGGTTGGGTTCCGGTGCGCGCTCCTCGTCGGCGAGGTCGCGCTCTCGGCGGGTCTCCTGATCGGCGCCGGCCTCCTACTCGGGACTTTTCAGAAGCTCCAGACGGTCGACGTCGGCTTCGAGACTCGCGAGATCCTGCGCTTCGGGGTCGTGCTGCCGGAGGCCAACTATCCGGACATCGAGCAGGCCGTCCAGTTCTACGCGGCGCTCGAGAGCGAGATCGCGGCGTTGCCTGGCGTCGAGGCGGTCGGCGCCATGTTCGGGCCGCCACTGGGTCGCGGCCATGCCACCGGCTCGGTGCTGGTGGAAGGCCGCCCCGATCCCGAGGACGAGCTCGAAGCCTCGGTGCGGTCGGTGACACCCGGGCTGCTCGCGACCTTGCGATCCCGCTGCGCCGGGGTCGCCTGTTGACCGAGTCGGACGATCGGCGCGACGCCGAGCCGGTGGCGGTGATCAATGAGGAGTTTGCGCGCATCCTGACTTTCACCACAGGCTGCTAGACTGCTGCCTCCGGAGAATGAAGTTCTTGGGACACTGGTCCTCGAGAGTGTGACGTTCTGGAATCACGCGTCGCCGAAATCGAGCCGATTTGTTGCGCCCAAACGAAAGATTCCAGCCAGAAAGAGAGTAGAGATTGGCCAGCAACGGGAAATCAATTCGATGGATCGCGGCCTTGGGCTGTTTCGCGCTTGCGGCGGCGACGGTCGCGCCGGCTTCGGCACAGAGTGTCTTCATCAACGAGATCCACTACGACAATGTGGGCGCCGATACCGGAGAAGCCATCGAAGTTGCAGGCCCGGCCGGAACCGATCTAACCGGCTGGAGCCTGGTGCTCTACAACGGCAGCGGCGGCGCCGCGTACGGCACCACAGCCCTCAGCGGGACGATCCCGAATCAGCAGGCCGGCTTCGGCACACTTTCTTTCAGTTATCCGGCCAACGGACTTCAGAACGGCTCTCCCGACGGAATTGCGCTCGTCGATGGCGCGACGGTCGTCCAGTTCTTGAGCTACGAGGGCAGCTTCATGGCTGTCGGCGGCCCTGCCAACGGCCTGATCAGCACCGACATCGGAGTTTCCGAGCCCGGTTCGGGGGCCGTCGGCAACTCTCTTCAGCTCGGCGGAACTGGCAGCGTGGCCTCGGATTTCACCTGGCAGAGCGAGCAGACCAACACCTTTGGGTCCGTCAACACGGGCCAGACCTTCGATGACGGTTCCGGCGGCGACTCGGCGCCGACGGTCGCATCCACCACTCCCGCCAATGGCGCTGGCGGTGTCGGGCTCGGCGCCGACATCACGATCGACTTCAGCGAAGCCGTTTCTGCGGTGGGTTCCTGGTTCGACATCGATTGCACTGCGAGCGGCAACCACTCCGCGGTCGCGAGCGGCGGTCCGATCTCGTACGTGCTCAACCCGGATCTCGATTTCGTTCCCAGCGAGGTTTGCACGGTCACCATCTTTGCCTCGCAGGTGACCGACGTCGATGCGGACGATCCCCCGGACAACATGGCTGCCGACTACCTGTTCAGCTTTGCGACCGTGGTCGATGTCGAACTGGTCATCAACGAGATCGACTACGACCAACCGGGTACCGATACCAGCGAGTTCATCGAGATTCGCAACAACGACACGATCAGTGTCGATCTCGATGATTTCAGCCTGCTGCTCATCAACGGAAGCGGTGGCGGTGCGGCGGTCTACAGCACGATCGACCTTCCCGCGGTGGTTCTCGGGCCGGGCGAGTATTTCGTCGTCTGCGGCGACGCGAGCCAGGTGCTCGGGTGTGACCTCGACGTGTCTCCGAACACCAACCTGATCCAGAACGGTGCACCGGATGCGGTGGCGCTGGTTCTTGGCGGCTCGATCGTTGACACCGTGTCTTACGAGGGGAGCGTTCCGGGATACACGGAAGGTTCGGGATCGGGCCTCGAAGACGCGAGCTCGAGCGCCGACGCCAACAAGAGCATCTCGCGACTGCCGGATGGCAACGATACCGACCAGAACAATCTCGACTTCCAGTTTGTCTGCGCAACACCGGGAGCGGCCAACACAACGAATGCGAGCAACTGCCCGTCGGTTGCTCCGCCCCGTCTCGTGATCAACGAGATCGACTACGACCAGCCGGGCAGTGACGCGGCCGAGTTCATCGAGATCCGGAACAGCGGCACCGGCCCGGCGGACCTGACCGGTGTCAGCCTGCTGCTCGTGAACGGAAGCGGTGGTGGTGCGGTGGTCTACAACACGATCGCGCTGCCGAGCATCACGCTCGGGGCAGGTGACTATTTCGTGGTCTGCGGGGATGCGTTGAACGTTCTCAACTGTGACCTCGACGCGAGCCCCAACACCAACCTGATCCAGAACGGTTCCCCGGATGCGGTGGCGTTGGTTCTCGGAAGCCTGGTGCTCGATACGGTGAGCTACGAAGGAAATTCGGGAGCGCCCTATACCGAGGGCACTGGCACGAGCGCCGCGGACTCGAACGATGCGCCCGATGGCTTCAAGGGCCTCTCACGCGTGCCGAACGGATCGGACACGAACGACAACGACGCGGACTTCTTCTTGGTCTGCATCACGCCCGGCGGCGCCAATACGTCGCTGACTGTGGGCTGCACGCCGCTCGCGCCGGCGCTCGAGATCTTCCAGATCCAGGGCTCCGGTCCGCTCTCGCCCTACGACGGCCAGACCATTCAGACCCAGAACAACGTCGTCACCGCGGTCGGACTCGACCAGTTTGCGATGCAGACCCCCAGCGTCCGCACCGACGGCGACGTCGACACTTCGGACGGCATCGTCGTCTTCACCGGCGGCGCGCCGACGGTCGCGGTCGGCGACCTGGTCACCGTCACCGGCGAGGTCCAGGAGTTCTTCGGCTTTACCGAGTTCGGATTCGGCTCGACCGTGACGCTTGTTGGCAGCGGCGCGCTGCCGGCGGCGGTGGCCTTCGACGCCACGGTGCCCTCGCCCGACCCCAGTTCCCCGAGCTGCTCGATCGAGTTCGAGTGCTACGAGGGCATGCTGATCGAGATCGCCAACGGCACGGTCACCGGCCCCAACCAGCGTTTCGGTACCGACCCGATCGCCGAGGTCTTCATCACCGCCGCCCCGGCGCGCACCTTCCGCGAGCCGGGGATCGAGTTTCCGGGCCTCTCCGGCCTACCGGTGTGGGACGGTAACCCCGAGGTCTTCGAGCTCGACCCCGACCGGCTGGGGTTGCCCAACCAGATCATCCCGGCTGGGTCGGCGTTCGCCGCCACCGGCGTTCTCGGCTTCGAGTTCGGCGGTTACGAGTTGTGGCCTTCGTCCCTGACCGTCGCGGCGGCGCCCCTGCCGGTGCCGGTGCGCGAGAAGTCAGTCGACGAATTCACGGTCGGCAGTCTCAACGTCTTCCGGCTGTTCGACGATGTCGACGACCCGCCGAGCACGAACTTCCAGGGCTCCACGCGTGACGACGTCGTGGTCTCGACCGCCGAGTACATGCGGCGGCTGGTGAAATTCTCGGCCTACATTCGCGACGTCCTGCGCTCACCAGACATCCTGGCGGTCCAGGAAGCCGAAAAGCTGGAGGTGCTCGAGGACCTGGCGTTGATGATTGCCACCGACGACCCCGGCGTCGTCTACAGCGCCTACCGGATCGAAGGCAACGACATCGGCACCATCGACGTCGGCTTCCTGGTGCGCGACACGGTCCAGGTGGACGCGGTCACCCAACTGGGTCTCGAGGAGACTTTCATCGATCCCTCGGACGGCTCGGTGGACCTCCTCAACGACCGCCCGCCGCTGCTGCTCGAAGCGCGCTACCTCTGCGACTGCGACACCAGCTTCGACGGGAACGACGGCGACAGCGACAGCGGCAGCGACGCAGGTAGCGACAGCGGCAGCGACTCAGGCAGCGATCACGGCGGCGGCTCAGGGGGCGTCGGCTGTACCGCGGCACCGGGCACGCCGATCAAGGTCATCGCGATCCACTCCCGCTCTCTCAGCGCCGTCGAGACCGCCCGCGTGCAGCAGAAGCGCCTCGAGCAGGCGGAGTTCGTCGCGACAGAGGTTCAAGCCCTGCAGGACGCGGACCCCGATGTCCGCCTGGTGGTGATCGGCGACTTCAACGCCTACGAGTTCACCGACGGCTACGTCGACGTCACCGGCCACATGAAGGGAGACTTCGATCCGACCGAAGAGCTGGTCTGCAACACAAACGCATGTCCAGACATGGTGAACCCGGACCTCACCGATCAGGTGCTGAACCTGCCGGCCGAGGATCGCTACTCCTTCAACTTCAGTGGTGACAGTCAGATTCTCGACCACGCCCTTACCAGTCAGGGGCTGGCTGGGCTCATCACCGGGTATGAGTACGGCCGCGGCAACTCCGACGCGGCGGTCGATCTGATCAACGATGACTCGACGCCGCTCCGCGCTTCGGACCACGACGGGCTGGTGCTCTACCTCAAGACCGACTGCCCGCGGGAGCTCAAGCAATGGGCCCTCGAGTCGCTGTCGGGCGTGCTGCCGACCGGCGACCCGGGCGACGACGAGCGCATCGGCAAAGCGATCGACTCGATCATCGACAGCCTGGACTCGAGGCTGTGGATCGACGGTCGCCATATCTCGTCGAAGAAGGTCTTCGACGAGGAAAAGAAGGCCGTCAAGGAGCTGCAAAAGGTTCTCGACGAGGACAGTGACAGTGATTCCGGTAGTGGCGGCGGGCCACTCGATCCGGCCGTGGAGGAGGCCCTAGCCGCCGTGATCGACAGTCTCGTCGAGGCCGACTCCATCCTCGCCGGAACCGCCATCACCGAAGCCTACGAGGCAGCGAATGCGGCGGGATGTCCGGCGACCAGCACCGCCAAGGACTGCAAGAACGTCTGGAAGGAGATCGTCAAGGCGGCGGATCGATTTGCCGAGGCACTCGAGGAAGCCGCCGCCGGCGATTTCGACCGGGCGATCGACGAGTTCAAACAGGCTTGGGAAGGCGCGCAGAAGGCGCGCAGCAAGCTGGACTGACCTGTTCACCCGATCGAGCGCGGACGGCTCGATGCTCTACGAAGCCGTCTTCACCTGAGCCGTACTGCCCGCCCAGCGCCGCAGACGGGCGCGGGCCCTTGCCTCGAAGACTCGCCGAGGCTCCTCGCTCAGGAGGTCGGCGGACGCCATTCCATCAAGTGGTAGACGCCCTTGTCCTCGATCTTGCGAAAGCCGAGCCGCTGGTAGAGCCGCATCGCCGGGTTGTTGGTCTCGACGTGGATGGTGATCGGCTTGCGCGCGGCGGTCGCTTCGGCCATCAACGATTCGAGTAACAACGTCCCGACCCCCGAGCCGCGCGCCGCTGGCAGGAGCGCGATATCGACCAGCCGGATCTGGTCCTCCCAGCGGTCCACGTAGAACCGCCCGATCGGCTCGCCGTCGCGCAGCAACAGCAGGAAATCGGCGTCCGGGTAGTGGGTCTGGTAGTGGGCATGCTGGGCGTCGAACTGGCTGCGCAGGAACGCCTCGCGCTCCGCCTCGGTCCACGGCACCTGCGCTACTTCTTCGCGCCGGGTGCTGGCGTAGATCTCGGCAAGCACCTCGAGGTCGTCATCGGTGATCGGCCGGCTGGTGATCTTGGTCGGTCCGCTTCCCCACGGAGCGTTGGTCATGGCGCCATCCATTGCCGCGGAGCTCATCGAGGACAGGCTAACACGCTCAACCAAAGGCCCAATCGGCGCCGTGACAGACTCCCGACCATGGACCTCCTGCCCCGAGGACGCTGCCCGGCCGGTGCGGGGCCCGTGGTCTGCGGATGATCGTCGCGATCCTGATCGCAGCGCTGCTCGTCAACCCCGTAGCCGCGGTGGCCGGCGGCGCTACCGACGACCTCGAGGCGCGTGCGGATGCGGCGTGGGCTGGGCGCGCCGATGGCGCGACTCCCGACGTCGTGCCACGCGGCCCGGTACTCGAGGCGATCGAGGGCTACCGCGCGATGCTCGCTGCAGCCCCCGATCGGCTGGACGTGCGGATCAAGTTGCTGCGCGCGATCGTCTTCCTCGGCGAGTACGCGACCCCCGAGTCGGCGGACCGCAAGCCGATCTTCGAAGACGGCAGGCTGGTGTTCGAGGACGGCATCGCCCAGCTCGAGAAAAACCTCGGCGTCGCGCTCGCGAAGCGAGGTCCCGAAGAGCTGCCAGCGCTCCTGGCCGGAACTCCCGACGCCGGCGCGCTCTATTTCTATGGCGCTCTGCAGTGGGGCTTCTTGGGGCGCTACTTCGGCAAGATGGCGTCGCTGCGTCAGGGTCTGGCGAGAAAGATCCGCGACCTTGGCGAGACCGCGATCCTGCTCGACCCGCGGTATGACGGCGGCGCCGGCTATCGGCTGATCGGTCGCCTCCACGCCGAAGCCCCCAGGGTGCCGCTAGTCACCGGCTGGGTGAGTCACGCCCGCGCGGTCCAGTACCTCGAAAAGGCGCTGGAGCTGGGACCCCAAGAGCCGCTAAACCGGCTGTTCCTGGCCGAGGCCTACCTCGACGACAGGACGCGGCGAGCGAAGGCGATCGAGCTGTTGCGCGAGGCCGCGGCGATGCCACCGCGACCGGAGCTCGAGCTCGAAGATCGTCGAGCCTCGCGCGACGCCGCCGCCCTACTCCGCACCCTCGAGAAGTGACCGGCATCGGTCACAGCGCGCCGAGGCCGCGCCGCCTCGACGACCGCGTCCAGCACCGTCGTTGCATCACGGGCTGCTAGCCGCCGGATGCGGCGGCGCGTTGTTTGAGCAAACGCTCGCCCTTGAGGATCGAGCACCAGTCTTTGTGCTCGCCCACCGGCATCCCACACTCGACGCAGATCCGAACCCTCACCGCGGGCTTCTTTTGGCCGAGAAGTCGTTTCAACAAGGACATGGTGAGCTCCAACGGTAGGGGGGGCGATCTTGCGCTTCGCGTCTTCTATTGCCGAGGGCCTTCCCTCGCCGAGGGTCTTTCCCTCGCCGAGATCTACGCCGCTCGCAGACCGATGTTTCACGGGTTGCCATCCGGACTCCGCCCACGCGACTCGACTCACATGACTCGACCCGCACAGCCCGCGAGGATCGATCGACGGAGCGCTCATGGCGAAGACTCCCCTGATCATCCTCTGGGCTCCTAGCCGCCCAGCTCGGAGAACAGCTGCCGCAGCAGCTCGGCCCTCGCCTGGTGCTCGGTCTTGGACAGACTGTGCAGCTCTCGAGCCGCAGCCGTCCCTGCGGAGGAAAGAGCAACAGAGCTCAGACCATCGAGACCCCGGCGCCACGCCCGGCCGCCAAAGAACTCCGCGTCTTGCAACCCCGACGCGATACGCGCCACCTCCGCCCAGCGTCCGAGCTCGACCAACAACTCGACATCCGGCGGCACCGGCCACCGGTCGACCTCGCGCGCCATCTCGAGGCCAGCCGCGAAATCTCCGGTTCCGTCCTCGAGATAGCCCTGGATCTGGTCGAAAGCAAGAAGGCGGCCGATCTCGTCGAGACTCTCCGCGTAGCCTCTGAGCTCCTCGGTCACCTGCCCAGCCGCCGCCCGGTCGCGGGTCTCGAGCGCCGCTCGCAGTGACACGGTGCGAACACCGAGGCGGAACGCGGCTTGGTCGCGCCCCGTGAGAACGACCTCCTTGCCGCGGGTCACCGACCAGCCCGTGGACACCCAGTCACCGGCAAACGCCGACGCCATCGCGCCCGTCTCCGGCAGACGCTCGACCAACCTCTCGACGCCCTGCGGATCCCGCATCGACCGCCACTGCCACAACCCCGAACCGATCGCGACCGCTACCACCGCCGCAGCGAGGATCCAGATCGGTGCTTTGGGCAGTCCGAAGCGGCCGCGCACCACCTCGCCCGGGCTGGCGCTGTCCTCGACCTGAAAGCGCACGGTCTCGCTGAAGACCTCGAAGCACCGCGGACAGTCGGCAAGATGCCGCTCCACTTCCGCCCGAGAAGCGGCGTCGAGGTTGCCGTCGACGAACGCGGCAAGGTCTTCGAGATCGGGGTGGGGTGATCGGAGTTCGGCGCTCATCTGCCCTCGGGGCGGGCGCCCAGTTGTTGAGACGGACCCGGGGACTCGCTCTCGGGTCCAGGTCCGAAGTGGATACCGAGGTCGAAGTCCCACTCCAGGACCTCGGCTACCCGCTCGTTGGTGATGCCCTCGGCCTCGAGGAACCCGCGCAGCTGGCGTTTGCACTGTTCAATCCGCGGATAGAGAGCCTTAGCGTCGAGGCGCAGCGTTCTCGCGATGTCGGCGATCGTGAAGCCTTCTTGGAAATGCATCTTGAGCACCAACCGATCGCGCGCCGTCAGCTCGGCGAGCGCCCGGCCCAGCGCGTTGCCGGTGGCTTCGGCGAACGGCTCGACGGCGCTGCGTGAGGCGCGCTCGGCGCTCGATCCCGGAGCCTCCAGATGCTCCAGCTCCGCGTCGCCGACGAATCGTCGCCGCTCCCGGCTCGGAACCTCGGCGACGAGACGCTCGAGGTCTTCGCGCGCCAACTGGCCGCGGTGGTTGTGCCAGAGCACCTCGACCGCCTCGCTGGCAGCGTGGCCATCGCGATGGATCAGGCGCTCGAGCTCTACCGCCTCTCTTCCGAGTCGCTTCGCTTTCGCCGAGGGTCGCCACTTGCCCCACTTGGCGATCCGGTAGTCGAGGAAGAGATGCTGGATCACCGTGGTCATGAAGGTCGAGAAACGGCTACGCTCTTGGAACTTGGCGACGATCGCATAGTCCTTGTCGATCAGCCGGACCCGCACCCACGACGCAAAATCCTCGGCCTCGTCCTCGCCCAGCGCCCGGCGTCGGCAGATCGACCCGATCACTCGCTCGATCAACGGTAGCTCGTCGATGAAGCGCTGCTCGCCGGTCATCCGCGAGACTCCGCGTCTGCCGCGTTGTTGGCAAGCAGCAACATCGAAAGATGTGGCATCGGCAGGTGCGCACTCATGACGGCGGGCAAGGCCCGGATCGGGATCCTAGCCTGTCGTTTGGTCCTTTCGCGGAGTTCGACGCAACAGAACAGAATTCAGGAGGCGAGGATGTGTCTTCGGGGCTTCGATGTCTCCGAAACCATGGACGATAGGATGGACGTCATGCGAACAACGCTCTGGTGCCTGCCACTCTTCGCGATGCTCGCCTGGCCGGCGTACTCCCAGGAGGTCATCCAACTCAATCACGCCGCGGTATCAGGCTCGCAGCAGTCCCCCGGCGAGAAGGAGTACTACTCCGAGATCTGGCGAAACCGAGTGGTGACCAATGTCACGCAGCCGACGCTCACCGTGTTTCGACCCGCGACGACGCGTGCGAGCGGGACGGCGGCCAGCGGCACGGCGGGCAGCGGCACCTCGGTCATCGTCTGCCCGGGCGGTGGATTTCATGCGCTGTCGATCGACACCGAGGGCACGATGGTCGCGGAATGGCTGACAGCGCGAGGGATCACCGCATTCGTTCTCAGATACCGCCTGGTTGCCACCGGCGAAGACGCGGTCCGAGACCTGATGACCAAAGACCGCGCGAAGTTCCGCGAGGACGCGGCCACGGTCATCCCGCTAGCCACCGCCGACGGCTCCGCGGCGGTGCGCTACGTCCGCGAGCACGCCTCGGAGCTGGGGATCGCGCCCAACCGCATCGGGATCATCGGCTTCTCGGCCGGTGGAACCGTCGCGGCCCACGTCGCCTACGACGGCACAGCCGAGAGCCGAGCCGATTTCGTGGCCGCGATCTACGCGTCGCTAGCCGGGCTGCCCGAGAGCCCAGTGCCCCAAGAGGCGCCGCCGATGTTCGTGGTCGCGGCGAGCGACGATCCATTGGGTTTGGCCACCGATAGCGTCAAGCTGGTTCGGGCCTGGCTCGACGCCAAGAGATCGGCGGAGCTCCATCTCTTCTCCAAGGGCGGACACGGCTTCGGCATGAAGCAACAGAACCTTCCCTCCGATCGCTGGATCGATCGTTTCGGCGACTGGCTGAAGGTCCAAGGCTTCCTCGACTGACCGCTCCGCGAGCGAATCGCGTCGAGCCGCCGACTCTTGTCAGACCGCCTGGGGCGCGGTGCTGGGAGCCGAGTCCGGGATCGTCAGCCGCCCGACCACTTCGCGATAGCCACGGGCGATGTCGGCGCGGTCGTAGAAGCCGCGAGCCTCGAGGGTGCGGTGCAGCGCCGACAGCCGATAGGGCGGCACACTCGGCAGCAGGTGATGCTCGAGATGGAAGTTGACGTGGTTGGGCGCCAGCACCAATCGTTCCCACCAGCCGGCGATGGTGGTCCGGGTGTGGAGCCGCGGGTCAGGATCGAAGAGATCGGGCACCACCGCATGCTCGGCAGCCTGGCGCAACCGCGAGACCAGCATGTTGGTGGTCAGATATGCGCCGATCCATAGCAGGTACAGCGCCGGGTAGCCGACCAGCCACAGCACTCCCAACAACAAGCCGTTGGCAACCAGCGGCCGGTACAAATACCGCATACCACCGACACGGATGGCTCGCGCCAAGGTGCGGACTCCGGTCTGGCCGGTGAGGTCGCGGATGATCTTGCGCCGAAAGCTCGCCTTCGTGACCGCGTAGTCGCGGTAGTTGGCGAGATCGGGATCTTCTTCCGAGCCGGCCTTCGTGTGGTGGCGCTGGTGTTTCTCGAAATACGAGTCGAGCTCCCCGAACACCGGCGCCGCGCACAGCCAGCGGCCGACCCACAGGTTGAGCCGCGAGCTGCGGAACAACGCTCGATGACCGCAGTCGTGCATCAGCACCGCCAGACCGAGCTGGCGGCCGCCCAGCACCGCCAGTGCCACGACCACGGTCAGCGGGTTCGGCCACGCCGCCACCGTCGCCAAGAGGCCCGCGATCAGTCCCCAGTTGAAGACGACGGTCCAGACGCCAGACGCGTCGCTCTTCTTGTTGAACGCCGCGATCTCCTCACGCGAAAGGACCTCGGTGACCTTCATGAACACACTCTACCGCGATCCCGAGGCCGGCGCACGGCCCCTTGGACCCTTCGCCCCTTCGCCCCTCGTGCCCTCACCCTTGGCCAAGGCGCGGGGAAGCGGATAGGGTGTCGGCATTCGCCCGTACCCATCGGGTCAGACTTCCAGGAGGAGAATCACCATGTCGTACCCGACGATCCTCGGCCGCGCGTGCGGCCTGCTTGCGCTCACCGCAATCGCCACCAGCGGCGCCGCCGGCGCCACCGAGTTCCTCGACCGAGTCGAGCATGGCTACGCCGATTCGAGTGGGGTCAAGATCCACTACGCCTCGATCGGCAGGGGACCGTTGGTGGTGATGATCCACGGCTTCCCCGACTACTGGTACACCTGGCGTCACCAGATGGCGGCTCTCGCCGACTCTTTCCAGGCGGTCGCCATCGACCAGCGCGGGTACAACCTGAGTGACCAGCCGCAGGGCGTCGAGAACTACGACATGCGCCTGCTGGTGGGCGATGTCGCGGCCGTGATCCGCCACCTCGGTCGTGACAAGGCGGTGATCGTGGGTCACGACTGGGGCGGAGCGGTCGCCTGGCAGTTCGCGATCAACGTCCCCGAAATGACCGACCGGCTCGTGATCCTCAACCTTCCCCATCCCAACGGCATGGCGCGCGAGTTGATGACCAACCCCGAGCAGCAGAAGAACAGCTCCTACGCCCGCACCTTCCAAGAAAAAGGCCCGGACGATCCCGGGGTGCTCTTCGGCATGCCGATGAACGCCCAGACGCTCTCGTTCTGGGTCAGCGATCCCGAGGCGAAGAAGCTCTACGTCGAGGCTTTCGGGCGCTCGGATTTCGCCGCGATGCTGAATTACTACAAACGCAACTATCCGCGGGTCGACCCGAACGCTCCGCCGCCGGCCACGACTGAGCTGCCCAAAGTGAAGGCGCCGGTGCTCGAGTTCCACGGCCTCAAGGACACAGCGCTGCATTCCGACGGCCTCAACAACACCTGGGACTGGTTGGAAAAAGATCTCACCTTGGTCACCATCCCCGGCGCCGGGCACTTCGTTCAGCAGGACGCGGCCGAGCTGGTCAGCCAGACCATGAAGTGGTGGCTGTCCATGTCCCAACCCGAGGCGCCTGCCGAGGCCGGCCAGCACCACCACTAGCCTCCGAATGCACGACCGAGCGGCCAGAGCGTCCGCGGACATCGACTTCGACTCGCCGTCGGCAGACCAGCTCCACCGACGACGCGGCGCCAAGTGGGCGCGCTACCCGGACGACGTGCTCGCCGCCTGGGTCGCGGACATGGACTTCCCGCTCGCGCCCGAGATCACGGCGCGGCTCGCCGAGATGGTGAGTACGGGCGACCTCGGCTACCCGTTCGTGCCGGTACCGGCGCAACTGGTCGAAGTGTTCGTCGAGCGGATGGCTCGGCGCTTCGGTCTGCTGGTGACGCCGGAACGGGTGGTGCCCCTGGTTACGGTCGTCCAGGGGCTCGACCTGTGCGTGATGCTCCACTCCGAGCCCGGCGACGGAGTGGTGGTCCAGACCCCGATCTACCCGCCGTTCCTGTCCGCGGTCGAGCGCACTGGACGGCGGCTGCTCGCAAGCCCGTTGGTGCGCGGCCCCCGACACTGGGAGATCGACTTCGACCACCTGGAGTCGTTGATCGACGCGCGCACTCGGATGCTGATGCTGTGCAACCCGCACAACCCGACCGGCCGGGTGTTCGATCGCTCGGAGCTCGAGCGGCTGGCCGCGCTCGCCATCGAGCACGACCTGGTGGTGGTCGCCGACGAGATCCACGCCGAGCTCACCTACGCCGGAACCACCCACCTCTCGATTGCGGCGTTGGGACCCGAGATCGCGGCGCGTACCGTCACCCTCACCTCGGCGACAAAGTCCTTCAACCTCGCCGGCCTGCCGTGCGCGTTCGCGGCCTTCGGATCGGCGGCGCTTCAGGAGCCGCTTTCTCGCCTACCACCCCACCTGCTCGGCCACCCCGGGACGATGGGGATCCAGGCGACTCTGTGCGCCTGGACCGAGGCCCAGGAATGGAGCGACCGAGTGCTCGCCTACCTCGATCGCAACCGGCGGCTGCTCGGCGAGCTGCTCGCCCTCCACCTTCCCCAGGTCGACTACTCGCCGCCGGAGGCGACTTATCTCGCCTGGCTCGACTGCCGCGCGCTCGAGCTCGACGATCAGCCGGCGCGCTTCTTTTTCCGGCAGGCCCGGGTCGCGCTCTCCTCCGGCACCGACTTTGGTCCTCCGGGTGATGGCTTCGCGCGCCTCAACTTCGCCACCTCGAGCGCCCTGCTCTCCGAGATCGTCCAACGCATGGCGGCAGCCGTTGAGCGGCGGGCCGTGTAAGACCGTATAGGATCGCGTCCAGCGAACGAACCGTGATCACCCTCGGACCGTCGGGCGGAGCCCGACCCCACAAGGAGACCTCCCATGCGCAGATCGAAGACGCTCCCGATGTTTCTGGCCGCCGCCCTGCTCACCCTGGCCGCCGGTCTGCCCCTGCTCGCAGCACCCCCCGCCTCCAGTGACCAGACGGCGCCCAACTACGACGCCCAGACCGCGTTCGATGCGCTCAAAGGGCTCGCCGGCGAGTGGTCGGGCATCGTCGCGAGCAGCCCAGGAGGCGAGGGCCGCGAGACCACGATCACCTACAAAGTCTCGGCGAACGGGCATTCGGTCATCGAGACCTTCGCTCCGGGGAAGCCCCACGAGATGTTCTCGGTCTACCACATGGACGGTGACCAACTCTTGATGACCCACTACTGCGCGATCGGCAACGCCCCGAAGATGCGATTCGAGACTTCCGAGGCCCCTGGCGAGATGACCTTCGCGTTCGACGGCGGCACCAACTTCGACCCGGCCGTCGATCCCCACGCCCACGAAGGCAAGCTCAAGGTCGTCGACGCGGACCACCTCGAGTCGGTGGCGATCGGCTTCAGCAAGGGCAGGGCGTCCTCGACCCAGTATTTCGCGATGCAGCGGGTGCGCTAGTCGGCGACGCCGCTACCCGCGGCGGCCGTCTGCGTCGTGAGCGCGCGACGTCCGTCGGTGGTGGACGCGATCCATCGGGGTCGTGATGCCTGCGGTTGCCGATCCTTCTGTCGTCGCGGCATTCGGCCGCCCAAGCTCGGCCGCTACCCCCAGAAGGGGATCGGCGCTCTGTGGGTCGTTCACGAGATTCTGCCGCCCAGGTCTCGGCGCGCCCGGAAACCGGGCGGCTACCTTCAGAGGGTGAATGTGGCTTCGCGACTGGTCGGTGGGATCCTCGTGAACCCAAGGACCTCCGCGTCGCCTCGCCATCACCGTCATGGCGCCGGTGGACACTCCGGGGGTAGCGGCCGAGTTTGGGCGGCCGACGATCGAGCGAGCGCCACCCATTCCACCCACGACCGACCAGCGAGAAGACGCATCGCCAGCGTCATCCTGCTACCGACGAAGGGCGTGCGCCAGATGCGCGAAGCGCGGCATCATCAGCCCATCGTCGCGCCCGGCCAGGTAACGTTGGTCGGCCGCCGCGGGGCCCAGGTCCTCTACGAGCTCGAGCCCGCAGTCGCCGAGCAAGCTCGCGACTCGTGCCGGCTCGAGGAAGGAGAGCATCGGCTCACCCTGGCTCGCCACCGACAGCCGGATCGCGCGCAGCAACGCTCGATCCGCCGCGCCCTGCCGTCCCGACGACGACCAGTAGTCGAAGACGATCGCGCTGCCCGCGGCCTCGCCGGCGACCGCGGCCAGGGTCGCCGCCACGGCATCGGCGGTCAAGTAGTAGGTGACCCCGAGCCACGAGAAGAACGCCGGGCGCGCGGAGTCGAAGCTCGAGGCGGCGAGCGCGTCTTCGACGCCCTGGCGCTCGAAGTCGATCGGCACGAGCTCTAGGTGGTGCGGCCATGGCTGGTCGAGGGCGCGAGCCCGGGCGCGCTTCCATTCCTGGGTCTCGGGGTGATCGAGCTCGAACACCCGCAAACTGGACGCGAGCTCGGGGCGCCTCCAGGCAAAGGTGTCGAGGCCGGCGGCGAGGATGACGTACTGGTCGACTCCGTTCTGGATCGCCGCGACCAACTGGTCCTCTGCGTAACGGCTGCGCACCACCACCTGGGCGCGGATCCGGCGCGCGCCGATCGGGGTTCGCGACCGCAGCCAAGACGGCAGACGTCGGCGCAGTGTTGTGTCGACCAGCCGGCGAAGTGCGGCCGGGGGCTCGAGCGCCGAGACCGCCCACCGCAGCTCCGGACCGAGCATTCGGGCGGCAAACGGATCGTCGAGCACTCGCGGCTCGGCATCGAGGAGCTGGTGCGCCGCGCGCATCGCCGCGGTCGCTTCGGCGGTCTGGCTGCGCCGCTCGACCCTCATCGCGTTGGGCCCGTCCGGCTCGCTCGCCTACTAGCAGGGGCGATCGCCATCGATGGTCACCCGGTGCATGTGCCGGCGCTGGCCCGAGTAGTCATTGAGTGCGTAGTGCTGGGTGCAGCGGTTGTCCCA
>JAQBHE010000145.1:0-2526 GCA_032128015.1 Holophagae bacterium | reverse complement strand
TGGCGGTGAGCCTGACCATCGCGCCGAGCCGTTACTCTGAGCGCGCCGAGTATCTCGGCGTCTACCGCGATCTGCTGGAGAGCTTCCGCCAGCTCCCCGGGGTGCGCTCGGTGGCCACGATCAAGAATCTGCCGTTGCGCTCGGCAGGCGAGACCCAAGGCTGGCGCGTGCCAGGCGCGCCCGAGCCGTCGCCAGGACAGCAGACGACGGCCGCGTTCCTGCCGGTCAGTCCGGGTCTGTTCGATACCCTCGGTGTGTCGCTGCTCGCCGGGCGCGACTTCACCGGCGATGAGGGCGGCCCGGTGCTGATCATCAACCGTCGCTTGGCCCGCGAAGCGTTCGCCAGCGATCCGGAGCGGGCGGTGGGGAGGCGCCTCGTAGTCGGAGGCAGTATCGAGGCAGAAGTGGTCGGGGTGGTGGGCGATGTGCGCTCGCTCGGCGTCGGTCTCGAGGCGCCGACGACGGTGTATGTACCGCAGCAGCTGATGCCGCGGCGGGTCGCCACCTACCTGCTCCACACCGAGCACGACCCGCTCGAGCTCGTTTCACAGGTGCGCGAAGCGGTGAGCGCGCGAGATCCGGCGCAGGCCTTGACCGAGATCACCAGCATCGAGCAAGCGATCTTCGACTCGACCGCGCGTCCGCGTTTCTTGACCGCGCTGCTGGCAGCGTTCGCCCTGCTCGCGGCGGTGTTGGCGGCGGTTGGAGTCTACGGCGTGGTGTCGTTCGCGACCGCGCGCCGGGTGCCCGAGCTGGGCCTGCGCAAGGCGCTGGGCGCGACCGGCGCCGACCTGGTCGCTCAGGTGCTACGCACTGCGCTGTTGCCGGTCGCGGCGGGCGCTGCCGTCGGCCTGGTTGCGGCGCTCGCGCTGTCGCGCCTGATGGCCGGGCTGTTGTTCGAGGTTCGTCCCTTCGACCCAGCGACTTACGGGCTGGTGGTTGTAGGATTGATGGTGATGGGATCGCTCGCGTGCCTGGGTCCGGCGCGAGTGGCCGCCGCGAGCGACCCGGCGCTGGCGTTGCGCGCGGAGTGATGCCGAGCGGCCGGTCGCCGAAGGCGCGAGTTCGGCGAACGAGGCTTCTGGTATGTTCAACGACCGTTCAGAGAGAAAAGATTCGGGGGTTGACATGGTTCGTCGCTGGGAGATCGTCGGTGCGGTTCTCGCGTCGGTGTTGTTGTTCGGATCTCAAGCCGCGAACGGTGCGGCAGGTCAGGGGACACTCTTCGGAACGGATGCGAGGGGCTTCAACTTGCTCACGGTTGCTCCCGGCACGGGGATTGGCACCGTCGTGGGTCCGCTCGGTTTTCCGGTGCCGGCGCTGGCGGCACACCCGACGACGGGCGTGCTCTACGCTGGTGAAGGTAGAGCGTTTCCGCGGCTCTATACGGTGAATCCTGCGACCGGAGCTCCAACCTTGGTTGGCGGCACGATGCTCGGCGTTGCCTCGATCGGCAGCTTGGACTTCGACCGGAACGGGGTCCTCTACGCCGCGGTCAACATCGCCGGTGACGGGGGCACGGGCTCGGACCATCTAGCGACCATCGACACCACGACCGGGCTCGCGACGGTGATCGGCCCCTTCGGCACTTGCACCGGCGTCGTCATCCCTTCGGTCGGTGGTGGCTCGTGCACCATCGAAGGGATGGAGGGCATCGCGTTTGCTCCTGGGGTTGGTCTTTGGGGGGTCGTCAGCGCGAACTCCCCGGCCGGCGCGCCAGGGCTCTACGGCATCAACCCGGCCACCGGCGCCGCCACGTTTCATGCTCCGATTCTCGACGGCATGGGAGTGCCTGCGACCGGTGGCCTGGTGAGTCTGCAATTTGGGTGCGACGGCACGCTCTACGGAGGCACGGCTCGAGCCCTTCCCGGGGGACCCGCGGACGGTGGCTTCCTGGTCACAGTGAACTCTGCCAGCGGTCTCCTCAGCTTTGTCGGTGCCACCTCGGCAACAACGGGTGGGACGAGCCTGGGAGCCCTGGCCTTTGCCCAACCATGTCCTGCAGACATCCCGACCCTCAACGGCTGGAGCTCGGTGCTGCTGGCCCTGCTGATCTTGATCGCGGCTGTGGCAGTCATCCGTCGTCTGGGTTGACGGGTTCGGGATTCTCGGACCCGAGATCCGGTACCTGTTGGCTTCGACTTTCGGAACCGTAGCTCCTCGGGAGTCGCGTGATCCGCACCCCACACGGATCTCGAGTGGGGCGGCCGTCCGGTCAAAGTCGGTTGTCGTAGGTGCCACGAAGAACCAAGCGAAGCCGTCATCTCAGATCCGGTCACCGCTGCTGAACCGCAACTGTTGCATCCCGCGGTGACATCTGAAACACTCGTCGCAAGTCCTTTCGTTCTTGCGGTCACAATGCCCAACGCGATCGGGCTCTCGAGACAAAGCTCTCATGTCTGTGTTTTCCAAGCCCGCAAGGAGGTCCGTTCTACCGCGCCTTCGTTCGGGCCTGGGTTCCCCTGGCACCAGCTTTCTGTCGACCGAGATCAGAATGCCGGTCACGCTTCCAGACCAACGCCTGCG
>JAQBHE010000144.1:0-5372 GCA_032128015.1 Holophagae bacterium | reverse complement strand
CTCCCACGCTTGGAGGTCGCGCGCCGACCAGTCGTTGACCAGGCAGACGCCGAAGATCCGATCCTCGGCGTTGGCGATCGGCACCGCCTTGCCGAGAGGATTCTCCGACCCGCCGACCAGGAAGCCGACCTCGAGCTCGTAGTCGAGCATTCGCGACGGGCCGAAGGTCGGCGCGTCCAGCTCCGGCGACTTGCGCTGACCGCAGGGCCGGCGTACCGTCGTCCCCGAAACCACCAGCGACGAAGCGCGGCCGTGGTAGCCGATCGGCAGGTGCTTGTAGTTGGGCAGCAACGGATTGTCGGGGCGGAACAACCGGCCGACCGCGGTGGCATGAAACACCGAGGCGTAGAAGTCGGTGTAGTCGCCCACTCGCGCCGGCAGCAGCATCTCGACCGCGTCCTGTGCCACCAGACAAGGTCCGAGGGTCGCCTCCGATGCGGGGTCGACCAGCAGCGCACTCAGACGACTCCGCAGTGCGCTCCACTGTGAGGGCTCTAACGCGAGCAGAGGATTCAGAACCTCGGCGTCGCAGACCGCGACGAGCCGACCGTCGAGTCCATCGAGCGCTCCGCGTCCGGCAGCGGCGGCGAGATCGAGGACCTGGTCGCCGATCGCCACACCGATCCGCGATGCCGATCGCGGGCTCTGGCGAAAGACACCGAATGGGAGGTTCTGGACCGGGAAGTCACATCCAGGAACCCTGGCGCTGTCGACCCACGAGCGCAGGCTGGAGTCGTGGCTGGCATCGATCGCGCGGCTCATGACAGCCCTAACTCTCTGAGCTCTTGGAGCGGCTCCTCGAAGGAGCAGGAGCCGAACGATCGAAGGAAGCCGGAGCGCGCTTGCTCGATCGCTGGGACCGAGACCGCGTAGTCGCGCCAGCCGATCTCATTGGCGGCGAACCGGAACATCTCGAAGTCACGTTCGGCGAGCACGGCCGCTGCCTCCTCTGCCGTCAGCTTTCCGTCGTACAACAGAACTGCCGCCACCAGCAGGTTCAGGAAACCGTGCATCTCGGCGCGAAGACTTTCCACATCGTAGGTCAGCGATCGCAGCCCGCGAAGCGGGTGATGGAGACCTGCGGTGGCCTTGAAGGGCGCGCCAATTCGGTGACACAACGCCAAAAAAACCGCGACCTGCGAGGGCGATGGAATCGCCTCGACGGTGACCCCACCGGTGCGCACCTTCGCTTGGGCGCCGGCCGCGACCACGGCCAGCAGCCGCTCCTCCAATCCGGGGTCCAGCGCGAGCTCGAAGCTGACGGTCCAGCCGCTCTCGAGGGCGTGGACGAAGGGCGCGATCGCGCCAGCGGCGATCGGCGCGACCTCGACCGCATCGAGCCGCAGCTGGTCGCGATGGCGGTCACGCAGCTGGTGGAGACGACCCGCAGTCCCGTCGTCGGCATCGGTGACCAGCACGCTGACCGGCCAAGCGCCGTGATCGCCATCGCCAGCCAAGCCCCGACGCGCTGCGGCCAAGTCATCGACGCGATCGATTGGCACCACGAAGACGCCGAGCAACGACCGCGACGGCTCGCTCCGGTAGCGGGCGTAGCAAGCCGCGGCAGATTCGAGCGGCAACCGTGCGGGCGGGAACATCCCCGCATAGTCGATGGCCGCGGCCAGCAGCGCTTGAAGCGCCGTCAACAAGGTCAGACCGCCTCGAGGAACGACCGCAGGTCGCGCTCGTTGACCAGTGGCTCGCCGCCGACGACGTGGTCGAGCCGGCCGCCAAGCACCCAGTCTTGCAGGCGGTCGACCTCGCGGAAGAGGTGATCGAAGTCGTCGACCCAGAACAGCAGGGGCTGGAAGTGGTCGATCTCGAAGTACTGGTTGACCACCCACTCCAGTTGGAACCGATAGCGCTGCACCTCCGGCGACTCGATCGCGTGCTGGATCTCGTCCGCCGAGCTCAACAGACCGGACCCGTAGACGCACAACTCCGGAGTGCCTTCGGTGGCCTCCGGGGTCGACTCGGTCGGCTGCGGCCGGACCATCAGTCCGAACTCGACCGTGAACCAGAAGAACCGCGCCATCGCCTTGACGATGCTCTCCATCGCGTGCAGACGTTCCTCGTCGCCGCCAATGCGGGAAGCGCGGCGGGCGGCAGTGTGGGCGACCTCGCCGAAGCGCACCAGGACGTCGGCAAACAACGGATCGGTATGCATCGGCACGTGGCCGGCGAGGTCGTGGAAGATGTCCGGCTCGGGCAGGTACTCGAGGTGCTCGCAGTCGCGGATCGTGATCGTGGTCGGAAACTCGCGACGACGCAGACAGTCGAAGAACTGAAACGCTGGCACGTAGCCCGAGACCGCCTTCGAGCGAAACCGGCTCAACGGTTCGAGGAAGTGGTTGATCTCCTCGAGGCGCGGGATCCGGTCCGGGTGCAACGCCAAGCGGTCGATGCCCTCGAGGAACTTGGGGTGTGCCCAGCGGCGCCACTTCGGCGCGAGCGCCGCGTACAGCCGCCGCCAGCTGTCCTGGTTCTCCGGGCTGTAGAGCTCGTAGGGCTGGCGGATGAACAGCTCGCCGTGGCGCTGCGCGTCCTCGATGAACGGCGAGCGCGTGGTTGTCAGATCGCTGTGGGTGTCGACGGTCATCGGACGTCCTCCCGGATCGTCAGCCTGAGCAGCTCGGGGTCCGCAGTTCCATCAAGAGGCCCATCAAGAGATCCAGCTCCGGACGTAGCCAGGGTCTTCGAACGCGAGCGCCTGGCGGGTGACCCGCAACGGCCGAAAGGTGTCGACCATCACCGCCAGCTCTTCGGTCCGCTGCTTGCCGATCGAGTCCTCGTAGGTGCCGGGGTGCGGACCGTGGGGAATCCCGTTCGGATGCACGGTCAGGGCGCCGCGCTCGACCCCCTTGCGCGACATGAAGTCGCCTTCGACGTAGTACAGCACCTCGTCCGAGTCGACGTTCGAGTGGTTGTAGGGAGCCGGGATCGCGAGCGGGTGGTAGTCGAACAGCCGCGGCACGAACGAGCAGACCACGAAGCCGGGGCCGTCGAAGGTTTGGTGCACCGGCGGCGGTTGGTGGACGCGGCCCGTGATCGGCTCGAAGTCGGCAATGTTGAAGGCGTAGGGCCACAGGTGGCCGTCCCATCCGACGACGTCGAGCGGGTGGTGACCGTAGCGGAAGCGGCTGATCTGGCCGCGCGCCTTTACCCGCACTTCGAACTCGCCCTCTTCGTCGTGGGTCTCGAGACGCTCGGGGGCTCGGATGTCGCGCTCGCAATACGGCGAGTTCTCGAGGAACTGTCCGAAGCGGTTCAGGTAGCGCTTCGGCGGCTCGAGGTGGCCGTGGGCTTCGATCACCAGCATCCGCTGGTCGACCCCGGCATCGGGCTCGATCCTCCAGATCACCCCGGTCGGGATCACCAGGTAGTCCCCGGGGCGGTACGCCAGCACCCCGAACTGGGATTCCAGGCGGCCGGTGCCGTCGTGGACGAAGATCGCCTCGTCACCGTGAGCGAACCGATACCAGTACGACATCGAGGTGGTCGGTCGCACCACCGACAGCGTGACGTCGGCGTTGCCGAGCAACGGCACTCGGCCTTCGACCGCGTCACCGCCGGGCTCGAGCGCGGCGGCCTTGAGCAGGCGGTGGCGGAGCGGCCCCGGCTCCTCGAACTCGAGCTCGGCCGAACCGTTGCCGCGGAAGGTCTCGACCTGCTCGACCCGGGTCGGCGGTCGCAGGTGATAGAGGATCGACTGGATCCCGGCAAAGCCGTGGATGCCCATCACCTCTTCGTGGTGGAGCGAGCCGTCGGCGCGGCGGAACTGGGTGTGGCGCTTGTGCGGTACTTCGCCCAGTTTCCAGTAGTACGTCATGGTTTCCCCTCCCTCGGCTCGGTCGTCGAAGGCGCTGGCCTGCAGATCACAGGTTGCCGCGCCGCGCCTGCTCGCGCTCGAGCGATTCGAACAGGGCCTTGAAGTTGCCTTCGCCAAAACCGCGCGCGCCGTGACGCTCGATCACCTCGAAGAACACGGTCGGCCGGTCTTCCACCGGCTGGGTGAAGATCTGGAGCAAGTAGCCCTCGTCGTCGCGATCGACCAGGATCCCGAGCTCGGCCAGCCGGTCGATCGGCTCGGCGATCTCGCCGACTCTCGACTCGAGCTCCTCGTAGTAGCTCGTCGGCACCGATAGGAACTGGATGCCTCTCGCGCGCAGCTGGCTCACCGTATCGATGATGTTGGCGGTCGAGCAGGCGATGTGCTGCACCCCCGGACCGCCGTAGTAGTCGAGAAACTCTTCGATCTGGGACTTCTTGCGCCCCTCGGCCGGCTCATTGATCGGGAACTTGATCTTGCCGCTGCCGTCTTGCATCACCTTCGACATCAATGCCGAGTACTCGGTCGAGATCGCCTCGTCGTCGAAGTGGGCGAGCTGGGAGAATCCGAGCGCCTCGGCGAAGAAACGGACCCACTCGTCCATCTTGCCGAGCTCGACGTTGCCGACCACGTGGTCGATCGCGAGCAGACCGACGCCCTGGGCGGCGCTGCCGTTCTTGGCCGCTCCCCGAACCTCATAGCCGGGACCAAAGAGGCCCGAGTAGTCATCGCGCTCGACGAACTTGATCAAGGTGTCGCCGTAGGCATGCACCGCCGAAGTGCGCAGCGTGCCGTAGTCATCGCGCTCGGTCGTCGGTTCGATCGCACCGCGGGCGCCGCGACCGGTGGTCTCGGCGTAGGCCACAGCGGCGTCCGGCACCTCGAGCGCGATGACGCCGACGCCGTCGCCGTGTGCGAACACGTGACGACCGACCGGATGGTCGGCGGACAGCGCGCTCGTGATCACCAGGCGGATGTCTCCTTGCGCGAGGACATACGACGCGAGGTCGCGGGACCCGGTCTCGAGGCCCCGATAGGCGAGCTCGGAAAACCCGAAGCAGTGCTTGTAGAACAGCGCCGCTTGCATGGCGTTGCCGGCGAAGATCTCGAGGTGGTCGAAACGACGGATCGGGCAGAAGTCGGGCTCGGCCACTGCACTGGCAGCATGCTGGACTGGCGACAGATTCGGTGTGCTCATGACAAGGTCTCCAGGGTTCGGCCGAGACAGGCGGCGAGCGCCTCGACCGCCCGCTCCAGGGGTTGGGGTTCGAGGGTCGCGAAGGTGAGCCGCATGCAGCTATGCGCAGGGTCACTGCGAGCCAGGTCGCCGTGCGCCAGCGCAGGCCCGGGCACGAACGCGACCCCGGCTTCCTCGACGCAGCGTTGGAACAGGACCTGCGAGTCGACCTCGCGCGGCGCCTCGAGCCACACGAACATGCCGCCGCGGGGCCGGGTCCAGCGCGTGCCGCTCGGCATCGAGCGCTCGAGCGCGCCGAGCATCGCATCACGACGCTCGCGATAGACCGAGCGCAGGCGCTCCAGG
>JAQBHE010000143.1:0-3089 GCA_032128015.1 Holophagae bacterium | reverse complement strand
ATCGCGGCCGTGAAGCTGGCCGGTCGTCGTGCTGGAAGTTGGTTGCCGCTCCACCGTCTTGTCATCGCGATAGCTCCTCTGGGTCGCCTTGCCGGAAGACTACCGGATCACGGTGGCTCGAGGTTGGCGGAGGTGTGCCGTGGCCGCTCCGTTATTGACCGACCGGCCGGTAAAACTTTGGAATGGCCATTGACAGGTCCAGAAAGCAGGCTTAGGGTCGTGGCGGCTTTCCAAAGTTCCGGGGTGATCAGCACCCATCTACCAAGGAGACCTTCCATGAAGCGTGCCCTGCTCGCAGCTCTCGTGGCGATGTTCCTCGCGATTCCGATCCTGGCCGATGGCCCGGAAACCGGATCCGTGGAAGGAAAAGTCACGGACCCTCAAGGAACTGCACTTCCCGGCGTCACGGTCATTCTCAAAGGTGATCGAGGAACCCAAGAAGGGTTCACCGACGCCAATGGAGCCTATCGGTTCGCTTTGCTGGTGCCCGGTAACTACACCGTCAAGGCACAGCTCGACGACCTGCAGTCACGCCGCGAGCGCTCGGCGGCAGTGTCGGCGGGCGGCAAGGTCCAGGTCGACCTCGAGCTCAGCCTGTCCACGGCTGAGCAGATCACCGTGACCTCGGAAGCGCCGATGGTGGACAAGTTCAACGTCACGGCGGGCTCGACGGTCAGCGCCGAGGTCGGCGCTCAGGTCGCCGGCTCCACCCGCACTTATTACGGCGTGATCAACACCATGCCGGGAGTGACCGCCGACTCCCAGAACGACGACATCCAGCAGACCCGTCCGTCGGTCAACGGCTCCCACTTCGCCGACAACAACGTGTTCATCGATGGCGTCGACACCACCTTCGCCAAGTTCGGCGGCAGCCGGGTGTACCTGCCGACCACCGCGGTCACCGAGGTCTCGATGGAGGCCGGTGGATCGGGCGCCGAGTATGGACGCTCGATCGGCTCCCAGACCAACGTCATCGTCAAATCGGGAACCAACCGCTACCACATCGACGCCTTGGTCCAGGAGCAGAAGAACAGTTGGAGCTCGGAGTACGTCGACCACCCTTCGCTCAGCGTCCGCGAGACCCAGGTCACCATCGTCGATCCCAACGGCAACACGCTCAATGAGTACCCCGCCAACTGGTTCAAGCGCACCCCGGCCGAGAGGGAGGGTGGCAGCACCGGCTACGAGTTCTCCGCCGGCGGTCCGCTGCGCCGAGACAAGGCGTGGTTCTTCGTCGGCTGGAGCAAGTTCGACGATTCGTTCGAAGAGCGCCTGCTCGGCGGTGATCCCTACGACGTCAGCCTCAAGAACGACGCCCACATCTTCAAGTTCAACCTGCAGCCCAGGCAGTCCCAGTCGCTGGCGTTCTCGTACATCGACACCCCGGCGTCTCGCAACTACTTCTACCAGTCGTCGTTCGACTACTGGACGCCGACCCCGCACGAGAACGACAGCGTGCTCTACACCGGCAGCTGGAACATCTCGATCAGCCGCAACTTCTTCCTCGAGGCCAAGCTCGCTTCCCAGGAGACCCAGGAGAACAAGTATTTGGCCTGCGGCAGCATCATCGAGGCCGATTGCATCGCGCTCAAGCAGCAGGACCGCGGACCTGCCGCGGGTCACAGCGCCACCAACACTTCCGGCGGCGACACCAGCCTTCCGCTGCGTTTCCCCGCCAACCCGGCTGCCGGCCGGTTCTGGCCGGGCAACAATTACGACGTCTACCGCGATGACAACAACCTCGGGGCCTGGCACAACGGCTGGATCCTCAGCGATGGCTACGGTTTCAACAAGTTCCCGCGCCAGCAGGCGAACCTCGCGCTCACTCAGTTCGCCGGCGCGAATCACGAGCTCAAGTGGGGCTTCGACTACCAGGACACCAAGTGGGAAGGCCAGAATAGCCGGCCATCGCTCATCAACGGTTGGGACTTCGATGCCCTGAACAGGTTCGGTTGGAGGAACGCCGGAGTGGGCAATCCCCTCGGCTTCCTCTCCGGACAGCAGCTGCCGCAAGACAGTTGCAGCTTGGTCCGGAATGCGGCGACCTCGCCCACCAATCCGACCTTTCTTGGAGGCACGACTCGCGGCCGCAGCTGCTATTGGCTCGACCACAACGCTCCCGAGCTGTTGGCGATCCAAGGCAGCGGCGATGCCGAGATGAGCGATACCGGTTTCTACGTTCGAGACCGTTTCACCGTCGGTGACCACTGGGTGTTCAACCTCGGGGCCCGCGGCGAGATTCAAGAGGGCCGCAACGACAGTCGGCGCAAGGTGGTGGACGCAACCTATGTCGATCCGCGCGTCGGCATCACCTACGACAAGAATGGCGACGGCAAGCTACTGTTCAGCGTCAACTGGGGCCGCTATCACGCCATGCTCAACCAGGCGTGGATCGCCGGCGGTTCCCAGGAAGGGACCGGCATGCAAGACGGCTGGAACGGCTACAACGGGCACGTGCTCTATCTCTTCTGCGATCCGCACGAAGCGCTTGTCTTCTGTTTCCAGAACGCGGCCGGGGATATCGGCCAGCAGGGTGTGGCGGGCTACAACTACCGCTGGGAGGAGATCATCCCGGGACGGATGTGGGAAGCGGTCGACCAAGGCATCTTCGAGAGCAACATCGACCCCTACTATAAGAACGAGATCATCCTCGGCATGGAATGGCAGTTCAACCCCAACTGGGCCCTCGACCTCAAGTACATCAGCTGGCGGCTCGAGGACATGATGTTCGCAAACACGCAGATCGACCAACTGGGCCGGAACATCGCGATCACCGGCAACTACAAGAACCTGCCGAACATCGTGCGGGCTCTTCGCGATGCCCGGGTTGCCAACGGCCTGCCCTCCGGAATTGCCGACGACACGATCAACGCCTTCGAGCAGGCGCGCAATGGCTACGAAGGGGTTCAGATCCAGGTCAACCGGCGCTTTGCCGACGGCTTCGCGCTCTACAACAACGTCTCGTTCTCGGAGACCGACACCACGGGCGCCGGCGTCTGGTGGAACAACACCAACAGCGACTACGGCGAGGATCTGCAGAACGTCCTGACCGCGGCCAACGTCAACGCGTGCCAGGCCTCGCAGGCCAC
>JAQBHE010000142.1:0-4100 GCA_032128015.1 Holophagae bacterium | reverse complement strand
CGCCAGTTGAATCGGAGCTGGCCCTTCGCGTCCGCTGACGCCCATCTCTTCTGCGGTTCGCGAATCAAGACGGCGGCGGGCTCGAGCCCGAGGCCTGGAGCCCAGAGATCCACTCTCTCGCGACGTCGTGTCCTAGCCCGGGGGTAGTAGACGTTCGAGCTGCTCGAGCCAGCTCTGGACGACGTGGATCCTGGGTCCGCGACCCTCGGGGTAGCGGATCAGGAGAAAGCGTTCTCCGTCCGAGGTGACGTCGAAGTCGAGTGCTGAGCGGAACGGCCCTTCGAACACGAGCTCGGGCTGCCCCGGAGCCAGGCGGCCGCTTTCGTCGAACACCCGGACGTTCATCACGGCGCCTCCGTCGAGGAAGTAGAGGCTCTGGCCGTCTCCCGCCCAACGCGCCATGCGTCCGCCCTGGGTCGAGATCTGGGCCTCGGCGCCTCCCTGCGGGAACTCCCGCACGAAGATCTGGCGGATCCCCGCTCGGTCGGTCTCGTAGGCGATCCAGCGGTCGTCAGCCGAGAACCGGCCGTTGATCTCGTTGAAGGGTGAGCCGAGGATTCGCGTCAGCTCCTCCTGGTCGCGATCGTAGGTCCACAGGTCCCATCCGCCTTCGGGCGTCTTCACCGTGAGAGAGAGGAATCGGCCCGACGAGGACCAGTCGCCCAGTTGGAGGTCTTCGCGGTATGGAAGGTCTTCGGTCGAGAAGAACGGGCGGAAGTCGCCCGAGCCATCGGCGGCGGCGACCATCACCTCGGTATGCGCTCCTCCGGCGGCGACGACGAACGCGATCTGCGACCCGTCCGGGCTCCACACGCCGGTCCAGCTGTAGCTGTCCGCGCCGAAGGTCAGGGGGACCCGGACGCTCCGTCCGATGCCCAGCGTCCAGAGCTCTAGCCCCGAAGTGCTTCCCGGCAGGGCGACCGAAGCGCTGTCCCCCTGGGGCGAAAAGGTCGCGCCGAGACTCAGCTCGGGGACTTCGATCAGCCGGTCCACGACGGTGCCCGAGCGATCGGTGACCACGAGCTCGCCGCCCGCGACGCCGCCGGAGGGGACATAGACCAATGTCCCGTCGCGGGAGACGTCGAAGAGAGGGTATCCGAGCCAGTCGAAGTCGACGTTGTCCAGAACCGGGATCGGCTCGCCCTTGAAACCGATCGCGTCGTTGTCCCAGAGGGCGGCGAAGAGGGCGCCGCGACGAGCGAAGAGCAGATGGCCCGACGGGAGAAGGCGTGGCCCGGCGCCCTCGGCCAGCACTCGAACGGCTCCACTCGTCGGATCGAATGCCACCAGCAGATCCTTGCCATCCGCGGCCACCAAAGAAAAGATCAGCCAGGAAGAGCCCGGTACGAGGGTGCCGCGGGGGTCGTAGTAGCGAGATCGCGCGAGCGCGGGGTCGGCAGCCTCGATGAGGTCGTAGCGCGTGACGAGCTCCGGTTCACCGCCCTCCGCGGGCACCCTCTCGAGAGTGAAGCCCTCGGCGAAGTAGATGTCACCGTCTTGTGTCCAGACCCCGCCGTAGCCGCCGCGGGTCGCTGCGATCTTGACGGCCGTGCCTCCTCCCGCGGGGACCTTGCGCAGCTCTCCGCGGGTGTGAAACCCCAGCCATCGCCCGTCGGGGGAAAAGAAGGGCTGGGTGCCTCCTTCGGTCCCGGGCACGACCTCGATCGCGAGCGAACCGGTGCCGCGGCGGTAGAGGGCGAGGTGCTCTCCCTCCTTGCCGGACCAGACGATCTCCTCGCCGTCGGGCGAGATCGCGATGACATGGTTGGGGATGGGCTCGGCGAAGTCGGTGCCGGGAGGCAGGTCGATCTGAAACTGCGCGGGCGTGGGCCCGGGGGTCTCGAGCCCGGGTCGTGTCGTCAGCGCAAATGCGGCGGCGAGGATCGCGACCGCGGCGACGACCCACGGCACGGCGCGAAGCAGCCGGCTGCCGGCAGTCGCGTCGCTCCGGTGGCCGGTCTCCTCGGCGGAAGGCTCCCGAGCTCGCTCGAGCTCGAGGCGGACATCGCCGATGTCCTGCACGCTGTTTCTCGGATCGCGTACCAGACAGCGTTCGATGAGAAGGCGGAGTCCCAGCGGCACCCGGTCGGGAAGGGCCTCGAGATCGACCGTGTCGCGCAGGACAGCGGCCAGCGTGTCGGCAGCGTTCTCTCCCTCGAAGGCGCGCCGTCCGCGGAGCGCCTCGTAGAAGCAGGCCCCGAAGGCCCAGATGTCGGTCCGCTTGTCGACCGTCCGGCCCGCCGCCTGCTCGGGCGACATGTAGGCCGCCGTGCCGAGGATCTCGCCACGACGCGTCGCCGCGAGACTCATCGTCGGCGAATGCGAGACGGAAGGGTCCTTCGCCGGAACGTCCGGCCCCAGAGCCTTCGCCAGGCCGAAGTCGAGGATCTTGACGCCGCCGTTCTCGGTGACCCTGAGGTTCGCGGGCTTCAGATCGCGGTGGATCACGCCCCGCTCGTGCGCTTCCTTGAGGCCCTCGGCGATCTGGAGGAACAGCGGCAGCGCTTCGTCGACGGGGAGCGGTCCGCGCTGGATCCGGTCGGCGAGGGTCTCGCCCTCGACCAGCTCCATGATCAGGAAGCTCCTCTCGCCATCGGCCTCGAATCCGTGGAGGGTGGCGATGTTGGGATGGTTGAGCGAGGCGAGGACGCGAGCTTCGCGCCCGAAGCGGGCGAGACGCTCCGGGTCGGACGCAACGTCGTCGAGGATCAGCTTGATCGCAACCTCGCGACCGAGCTTGGTGTCCCTCGCTCGATAGACCTCACCCATGCCCCCCGCGCCGAGCGGGGAAACGATCTCGTACTGCCCGAGCTTGGAGCCGGATTCGAAGCGCATTCGCGACGTGGATACTGCGAGGTTGAGTTCGAGGATTCAAGGCTTGCGCGGATTATTCATGAAGGAACGTAGCGAGGCCGCGCAGTCGCCCAGGTGGGCACCCAACCAAAGATCCGATACGTCGGAGCCTTTCCATGAAACGTTTCCCCCGGCGTCGCCGGAATGATTCGTCGTCGAGGTCGCTACCGTTGTATGGGCTTTGTCCGACTAGCGGCGATAGACATCTCGTCGATGACCGACATGCAGGATCGTGATCTCAGACCGCTCGTCGTCGATCTCGTAGAGGATCCGATAGGTGCCGACCCGCAATCGCCAGCCCTCTCGGCCAGCCAGCTTGCGGGAGCCCGCCGGTCTTGGAATGTCCGCCAGGGCGAGAATCCGATCTCTCACGCGACTGTAGGAATCACTGGGGAGACCGGCAAGCTCTTTTTGCGCTCGGCGCAGAACCCCGACCGAATACCTCACGGATCGCTGTGTTCGATCTCGCTGAATGCCCGCACGGCCGAAATGACCTCGTCACCAGAGGCTTTGGCAGCATCGAAGGCACGGATGGATTCGAGCTCCTCGAGCTCCTCGAGCATCTGGTCGTAGTCTTCGATCGACAAGACGACCTCGATCTTATTCCCCTGATCGTCGACGACGAATCTCTCCTTCACCGCAGTCATCGCTCTATCTCCTCTCTCCAATCTAGCACGCCAATCTGCGCCGAAGGGGAGCTGCTGATGTACTGGGAGGAGTGGAGGTGACGTCGGCAACCGAGTGCCATGACGTCAGCGAGTCCGTGCGTGGTGCGCAACATGCTACGATGAACCTGTGATTCGATCGTTCCGCCACAAGGGCCTACGGCGGTTCTTCGAAACTGGAAGCTCGGCAGGAATCCAGCCAGCTCACGCAGGGAGGCTCCGAATGCAGCTGGCTGCCCTGGACACGGCTCGTACTGTTCAGGACATCGACATCCCTGGGTTTCGCCTCCAACGGTTGAAGGGACGAGACTCCGGCAGGTGGTCGATTTGGATCAACGGCAACTGGCGGATGACCTTCGATTTTCGAAACGGCGACGCCTTCATCCTGGACTACGAGGACTACCACTGATGGGCATGCACAATCCTCCCCACCCCGGAGAGTTCATCACCGCGGTCTATCTGGAGCCGAACGGCATCAGTGGTCGCGAGCTCGCGAGCCGGCTCGGCGTCGCGGCGTCCACCCTGAGCCGCCTCCTCCGCGGCTCGAGTGGGGTGAGCCCCGAGATGGCCCTGCGACTGGAG
>JAQBHE010000141.1:0-16195 GCA_032128015.1 Holophagae bacterium | reverse complement strand
TCAGGTAGGTCTCTTCCTGGGCCACTCCCCAGCCGAACATGTGCGAATCGCCGAGGCCGACGACGCGAAAGACGCCCCTCGCTTTCTCTGTGGCAACCTCGCGATCCTGGCGCAATCCGGCCTGATTGGTGCGGATCGCTTGGCCGCGGAAGGTGCCGGCGAGGCCCGACTTCAGCTCGTAGACCACGCGTTCGTGATCGCTCGCGCGAACCAGACCGAACAGGCTGAAGCGTCCGTGGGACGCAGACAGATCGGCTCGGCTCGAGCCCTCGAGCCGGCGGCTCAAGTCGGCCTCCGATCGAACCTCACCTCCCCACAAAAGCCGCAGGCCGACCTCTGCCATCACCAGGCTCAACCCGATCGAAGCGGTCAGCAGTGCCAGTCGCGCAACCAGACCTTTGGTCATTCATCCACCGATCACGCGGAGACACGTCCACGAGGTGTCCTCTTCGAAGGACCGAGCGACCTTAACTGGCGCCGGCTCCATCGACGTCCTACGGGCGTCATTCACAAAACCCGCAGTCTTGCGAAGGCCGCCACGTCTGGCACGGACTTCGCAGTTACGCTAGCAGGAGGTGACCCCATGCCCAACCCAGCATCCCCCATCACCGTTCGCCGGCTTCGTACCCTAGCGCCCGTCCTCGGGCTCGGTTGCCTGCTCTTGCTCATCGGCGGTGCGGCAACGGCTCAGGGATCACGCGACGATCGTCACGACGACGACCATCGCTACCGCGCATCCGATCGCCGCGATCACGACCGCTACGACCGCCGTTCCGACCATCGGTCCGACCATCGGTCCGACCATCGCTACGAGCAGCAATACGATCGAGGTCGCTACGACCGCGGACGGCAGCACGACGATCACTTCAGATTCCCGAGGACGATCGCGCGCGGACTCGCCCACGAGCTTGGCCACTTGTTCTTCGGTCGCCAGTACTACCGCGCCCATAACCACTATCACGACATCTACCGCTTCCCGGTGTATTCGGCATACGGCGTCGAGTACCGGCCCTACGCCTACTGCGGTGGCGAGTACTTCGCGGTCGGAGCGTTCACCCCGCGCGGACCGGTGTTCGATCGCTATCCGTATTGACTCGGTACCGAGTCTCCGTACAGGGTGCGCACCCGATCAGCGACCCGCGCCGGCACGCGGCGCGGGTTGTTCGAGCGCGTAGGCCACGAGCTCGTGGGGCTCGCCACGCTCGCCGACCGGAACCACAACGAACTGGCGGCCGTCGCGCACATAGGTCATCGGCGATCCTCCCGGGGTCTTCGGCAGCTCGGTTTGCCACAGCTGCTCCCCGGTCGCCTTGTCGAAAGCGATCAGGAAACCGGTGCCCGGGGCACGACGATCGGTCGCTCCTTCCTTGGGGATCGCCTGGACCACAAATAGCAGACTCTTGGTGGCCAGCAGCCAACCCGGCGCAAGACCCGACATCGGCCAGGCGCCGAGCCGTCCGAGCTCGAGCCCGGCGAACGCCCGATGGTTGCGCGGTCCATCACCGAGCGGCACCTGCCACCGAATCACGCCGACCTTGAGGTCGATCGCGGTGAGCCGCGCAAACGGCGGCTTGATCAGCGGCAAGCCCTGCGGCCCCGGAGCGTCCAGAAACGCCGGCAGGTAGCGGCGATCGGAGACCTGGCGTCCGGAAGGCGGCTCCAGGCTCATGGTGCCGAGCCGGGTCTGCGACGGCACGTAGAGCATGCCGGTCTCGGGGTCGACCGCGGCGCCGCCCCAGTTGGCGCCGCCGGCTTGACCGGGAAGCTGGACCATGCCGCGCTTGCCGCCGGCCCCGGCGACGATCGGCGCGGTGAACAACGGTCCGCCGACCAGCCCGTCGAAGATCTCGCGAGCCTCTTTCGCGAGTGCCGGTGTCAGGTCGATCAAATCGTCGACGGTCACACCCTGACGGTCGAACGGCGGCGGCTTGGTTGGGAACGGCTGGGTGGGTGCGGTCCACTCGCCGGGGACGTCGCTCTTTCCTACCGGGCGCTCCTCGATCGGCCACAGCGGCTTGCCGGTGACCCGGTCGAAGACGTAGGTGAAACCTTGCTTGCTGACTTGCGCCACGGCCTTGACGATCTTGCCGTCGATCTGAAGATCGACCAGGTTCGGCGCACACGGGAAGTCGTAGTCCCACAGCCCGTGGTGCACCGCCTGGAAGTGCCACTTCTTCTCGCCGGTGCGTGCGTCGAGCGCGACCAGGCTCTCGGCGTAGAGGTTGTCGCCGTGGCGGTGGCCGCCGTAGTAGTCGCTGGTCGGGGTGCCGATCGGCAGGTACACCCAACCGAGCTCGTCGTCACACGACAGCATCGACCAGACGTTGGTGTTGCCGGCGTTCTTCCACGAATCATCGAACCAGGTGTCGTTACCAGGCTCGTCCGCCTGAGGCACGGTGTGGAACACCCACCTGCGCTCACCGGTGACCGCGTCATAGCCGCGAACGTGGCCCGCCGGCATCTTCTGAGTGAGGCCGAAGTCGTTGACCGTCATGCCCATGATCACGGTGCCGGCGCAGACGATCGCCGGCGAATTGAGGCCAGTGTTCCGCAGCTCTTCCGGAGCGCCGACGTCGGGACCCATGTGGACCATGCCGTCCTCGCCGAACGCGGGGTCCGGCTTGCCGGTCTTGGCGTCGAGCGACACCAGCTGGTGAGTGCCGGTCACCAGCAGGATGCGCTCGCGATCCCCGTTGCTCCAGGGCTCGATGCCGCGCTGGGTGAATCCGCCGTGGGTGGGAGTTCCCAGCTCGTAGGCCTTGGGGTCGTAGGTCCACAGCTCGCGACCGGTGACAGGATCGATCGCGCTCACCTGGTTGAGCGCCGAGACCGCGAACAGCACTCCGTCCGCCATCACCGGTGTGCCCTTGAGGTTGCCGAACGGCACTTTGGTGTCGATGCCACCGTCGGGGGTGGTCCAGCGCCAGGCGATGGTGAGCTGGACGACGTTGCCGACATTGATCTGGTCGGCGGGAGAATACTTGCTGCTCTTGTGGTCGGCGGCGTAGTGCCGCCACTCGATATCGGGTGGCGGCGCCGGGTCGACCGCGGTCTGAGCCAGCGTCGCCGGCTGAACCGCAGCGATGACGGCGACGCCGAGTGTTCCGAAGAATCGCATGAAACGGTGGCGGGTCGACGGGCTTCGTCGGATCATCGGTGCCCTTCTCGGTCGATCTGGCTGAGGTCCGACCGATTGTAGCGCGGGGGTTTGGCCCCAGCCGGAGCTCGTGCTGGAAGGCCGGCAGGACCGAAGGCAATGCAGGGCGGAAAGCCTCTCTATCCCTGACGTCGCAGCAACAAGACTCCTAGCCCCAATAGCAGCAGACTCAGCACCACCAAGCCCGTTTCACCGACGGTCGGAATGTCGAACGTGCCCTGGTTCAGAGCCAAGTCGATACCGGTGACGATGTTCGAGCCAGCAATCGTGACCGGCAGACCGGCAAACGGGTTGCAGGTGCCCAAAGGACAGTCCACGTCCAAGTACAGCTCACCGAGGTAGCCTGGAATGCCGGGGGTGCGCACCCCGTAGGTGCCGTCAGGGAGGCCAAATGCCCGGTAGAAACCGCCAAACCCTGTCGTCGACCTTGCCACCACCAGCCCGCCCCCGGTAACCGCCTCCACCGGGACGCCGGTGATCGGCAGACCGGTGGCAGCGTCGGTCACCGTGCCGGCGATCGTGCCCCCAGCCGCGAGGCCGAAATTGATGCCCCCGAGGATCGGGAAACCCATGGCCGCTGCACCGTGAACAAGCGCGCCACCGGGAAGGACATCGATCGGTGTGCCGGTTTGCCGGTCGCAGCTGCCGCTCGGGCACGAGATTCCTTGATACAGCTGGCCGACGAAGTCGAGAGTGCTGAGGACCCGGGCGAAGTACCGACCCGGCGAGAGCCCGCCGTGAGCGACGTAATCGCCGTCGATACCGGTGTATCCGAAGGCGAACAAAGCGCCAGCGGCGTCCTCTACAAACACTAGCGCTCCCAAGACCGGCTCCCCGGTGGCACCGTTGGTCACCCGACCCGAGATCCGCGCGCCCTCCGAAAGCGTGAAGTCGATACCCCGAATGTCGACCACGCCGAGCGGGATCGGCGTGCCAGCGGTCGGGGTACAGGTGCGGCCGGGACAAGGTAGCTCCGAGTACTGCTCGTCGATCCAGCCGAGGAGCAAGGCGAAGCTCCTCGCGAAGTAAGTCCCCGGCGGCAAGCCATCGGTGGTGTACCGGCCGAGGCCATTCGCGAAACCGCTCTCCACCACTCGATTCTGTCTGTCGAAGATCTCCACCTCGACACCCGGCCTCGGCAGACCGTCGTCTTGTCCACGCACTGTCCCAGATATTCTGGCGCCCCGTTCGAGTGCGAAGTCGAGGTCATTGATCTCGGTGCCATCGCGGACCACCAGCACCCGGCCGGCGGTGAGGTTGCAACTGGCCGCGGGGCAGGGGATGTCGTCGTAGAGCTCGGCGACATTGGGCAAGTCAGCATTGTCGGCGAACAACCGGAAGCTCCCCGGTCGCACCCGTAAGAAGAGATAGTTCCCATTGGTGCTGCTGCTAAATGTGGAGCGTAGGGACCGGCCTGCAAGGTCAAGGAGGCTGACCCGCACGCGGATCGGGTTGCCGGTCGCGGCGTCCGTAACCCGGCCCGAGAGGGTGCCGATCACCCCAGGTCCGCCCGGCACGAGATCGAAGTCGATTCCAGTAGCGGCACCACCGTTGGCAACCGTGACCTTCTGCCCGAGACCGAACACGCAGTCGAGCCCCGGGCAAGGGATATCGTTGAACACCTCGTCGACGAATCCCTGGGCGTCCGAAGTGTGTACATCGTACCGTCCGCCGGAAAGTCTCTCGATGCGATAGTGGCCGGTGGCATCGGTCAAATCGAAGAAACTGATCCCGACGTTATCCCGACGAACTCTCACACTGACGCCCTCGATCACCGCGGCGGTCGTGGCGTTGGTCACCGTGCCTTCGATGGTGGCACCGGGAGCGAGCGCAAAGTCGACCCCGGTGACTGTCGTCGCTGCCGGCACGGGCAGGGGCTGCGAGAAGTCGCAAAAGATGCCGAACGGGCAAGGGATATTGTCATAGGCCTCTTCGACATAGTTGGGAATGAGCGGGAAGAATAGCCACATTTGAGTAACAACAAAGTAATTCCCAGCCGGCAGCCCACCTATCTCATAGTGACCGCCCGCTCCGGAAACCGCAAACTCAAAAATCACTCCTCCGGTGTAGAAATAGCCCTCGTCCACGACCGCGAGCAGGATTCCAGGAAGCGGATCGCCCGTGAGCTCGTCGGTGACAACCCCAGTGATCTTCGAGCTCTTCTGCAGCGCGAAGTCGATGTTCGTGGCGTTGGCACCTGCGGCCACCATTACCGACATCCGGTCGAGCGGATCGCATTGGGAGAAGGGACAGAATACATTGTCGTAATACTCGGCAATGTGATCCGGCCCGCTGGCACGCACATAGTACGTTCCCGCAAGCAGGCGATCGACGTTGTACTCGCCGCTGGCGTTCGTGGAGGCGGAGCCGACGGAGTTCCCGTCTGGGTCCTCGATTCGAACCGAGATCCCTTCGATGGGCAGGCCGGTCGACTCGTCGGTCACCACCCCACTGATCGTCGCACCCATGGTCAGGACGAAGTCGATTCCCGAACGATGCTGGGCCGTCGCAACGGCTACGGGGGTCCCGGTGGTCTTGTCGCAACCGAGGTTCCGACACGTGATGTTGTCGAACAGCTCGGCGATGAAGTTCTGATCGGAGTACGCGGCGACGAAGTAGGAACCGCCCAAAAGACCAGCCACCGAGTAGACGCCGGAGCCATCGGTGTAGGCGTAGCCGAGGTAGCTACCGGCCGCGTCGTAGACTTCGATGTAGGTGTCCGGGATCGGCATACCGGAGACTCCAGCGGTCACCGTTCCCGAGATCTCGGCACCCACAGCAAGCGCAAAGTCGATCCCGGTGGCGCTCCCCAGGTCCGGCAAGATGACAGGATCTCCGGTCGCCCGGTCGCAAGAGAGACGCGGACAAGCAATGTCGTCGAACAACTCGGCGACGAAATTCTGATCGGAGGCGTCCGAGTCGACAAAATAGGAACCGCCCAAGAGACCACCCACCGAGTAGACACCCGAGCCATCGGTGTAGGCGTAGCCGGAGTAGCCGCCGACCGCTTCGTAAACCTCGATGTAGGCGTTCGCGATCGGAAGCCCAGTGCCCTCGGCGGTCACCATCCCCGAGATGACTGCGCCCGGCGCGAGCGCGAAGTCGACGGTCACGCTCCCCGCGTCGGGCACGAGAACCAGATTCCCCGCAGTCCTGTCACAATTGAGGGCCGGGCACGGGATGTCGTCGTGGAGCTCGGCGACGAAGTTCTGACCAGAAGCCTCAGCGGCGACGAAGAAGGAGCCGCCTGGAAGATCGGTCACCGAGTAAGCTCCGAGCGCATCGGTATAGACCGCGCCCACGAAGTTCCCTGAAGCGTCCCAGACCGCGACATAGACGTCCAGGAGCGGCGTCCCGCTGCCTTCCTCAGTCACCGTCCCCGCGATCTCGCCCATCGCCCCGACGGCGAACTGCGTCCGCGCGTGGGACATTCGATCCGCGTCATCATCGCCCGGCCGATGTCCACCCCCGAGTCGCGGGCGCAATTGCTGACCGGCCCTGCTCTGAGACAGTCCGCGGTCGTCCCCCTTCGCCTTTGCCGGGAACGCCAGCCGGTTGGCTTCGGCATCCCGTGCCGCGCGCTCCGACCGCTCGACCTCGAAGCGATGGAATGCCAGCTCCGCGCGCTGCCTGAGAACATCGGGATCGACGCGATTCCGCATCTCCGAGGTCTCGACGCCACTGCCCCGAGACGAGGCAGCCGGGCTCCAACAAAGGCCAAGAACGACGACAAATAGCAATGACTTTGGCATGGATCTCTCGTCCCAGGCCGGCGGCCCTGGAGCCCGCTTCGAGTCGACCTGGAGTCTCAGTTGTACGGAGCCGAGGACACACTGCAGGAAAACCAGCGCGGAGCATACTCGACGTTGCTCGCCGAGCAGGACCCTCAGAAACTGACCTCGCCGCCGCCCACCGTCATCCGGACCTCGAGGTCGCGCAGCGCCTCCGGAGCGACCTCGAAAGGGCTCGCCGAGGGCGCCGTGAAGTCGGCAAACCGACCCACTACGAGGACCCGAGGTCGGCCTCCGGTGCGGGCGGCGGGCGGTCGACGGAGCGCGTCGGCCCATGAACCCTCCTCGAGCGATCAAACCCGATGATAGCTCGCTCGACTGACGGGCTGCTGGGAAGGAAACGGCGGCTACGGACGGGCCGCCTGACGGCGTTGATCGAGCGCGAAGTCGATCCCGGTCACGATGTTGGCGCCACGAATCTCTACCGAGACTCCGGCATCGAGATCGCAGCGGCGCAGCTCGCAGGACACGCCGACGTGCAACTCGCCGAGGTAGCCGAAACCACCGAGAGCGCGCACCTTGTAGGAGCTGTCCGGCAGACCGGGTGTGGAGTACACACCCAAGGTTCCGCTCGTGACCCTGGCCGCGACCTCGCCGGTCGACGTCACCACTTCGACGGGGATGCCGTCGAGCGGCAAGCCGGTGACCGAGTCGGTAAGCGAGCCCGCGATCGCTCCACCGCCAACCAGGGCGAAGTCGATGCCACGGATCGAGTTGTCGACGGCCAGTCCTTCGACGGGATTGGACTGTTGGATGAAGCCTGCGGCGGAAGATCCCACGGCACGGGGGTAGTAACGCCACGGAGGTAGCCCACCATGGGTGGTGTACTCGCCGTTCAGGTCGGAATAGCCGTAGGCCGCGAATCTTCCGGAGGCGTCGTCGATCCTCACCAGAGAAAGCAGCGTCGGCTCGCCGGTAGCGGCCGCGGTGACCCGCCCAGAGATGCGCGCCCCCCTGGTAAGGCTGAAGTCGATTCCCCGGACATCGTTGGCACCCACCACGAACGGCTTGCCGCTGCTCAATTCACAAAGACCGAAGGGGCAGGGCTTGTTGAAGTACAGCTCGTCGATCGAGTCGAGGAGCAGCGCCTCGGTGCGCGCAAAGTAGGTCCCGGGCGGCACTCCACCGGTCGTGTAGCGGCCCGCGGGATCGCTCACTCCCTGCCCCACGAATATGCCGTGAGCATCGTAGATGCTGACAACGATCCCGGACTTCGGCAGACCATCCTCCTCGCCCCGTACTGTGCCTTCGATCTGGGCACCGAGGCCGAGCGCGAAGTCGATGTCAGTGAGTGCTGTGCCGTCGTGGATCGCCAGCACGGCCCCCTCTCTGAGATCGCAACCGCCTCCGGGACATGGAATGCCGGGATAGAGCTGGTCGACGTGGGACCCGCGCCCTTGCGCGAGCACCCGGTAGTACCCCGGGGCGAGGTTGGTGATCTTGTAGGTGCCGATGCCGACAGCAATCGATCTTCGCCCGCCGCCCGCAAGATTGAGGATCCGAAGTCCAAAAGGCGGCAGTGCACCGGTCGCATCGGTCACCCGACCCGAGATACTGCCTCCGACCGGACCATCCGCCTCGAGGCCGAAGTCGACCCCTGACACCGAGCTGCCAACTCCGAGATAGACCGACGGACCGGGGAGTAGCGGGCAGCTCTCGCGCGGGCAGGGGATGTCGTCGTACAACTCATCGACGAATCCACGAGCGTTCGAGGTTCGCACTCGGTAACGGCCGGCCGGCAACCCCACGATCTCGTAGTGGCCAGCGGCATCGGTCGAACCACGTTCGACTCTCCATCCGTCGTAGAGCGCGCTGACCAACACGCCCGCGATCGGACTCCCAGTCGCCGATTCGGTCACCGTACCCTGGATCTTGGCGCCGGGAACCAGCGTGAGGTCGACCCCCGTCACCGTGGTGGCCGCTGCCACCGACAACGGGTTCGAAAAATCGCAGAACAGCAAGGGGCAGGGGATGTCGGGGAAAACCTCGTCGACGTAGTTGGGCCGCGGGGACTCCAAGCGGTACAAAAAGAGAGTGGAAACGAAGTACCGACCCTTCGGCAGTCCCGCCAGTTGGTATCGACCAGCACCATCGGAGACTGCGGCATTCAAGACGTAGCCGCCGTTCCAAAAACCCTCGTCGAGCAGCCACACGAACACATTGGGAAGCGGGGCGCCAGTCACCTCGTCGGTTACCGTGCCGGTGATCACCGATCCCGGCTCCAGCGCGAAGTCGATCCCCGTCGCCGCCCCTTCGGCTGCCACCTGCACTGGCTTTGCGGCACTCGATTCGCAGACGAACCACTCAAAAAAGGGACACGCAACGTCGTCGTACCATTCGCCGATGTAGTTCTGTCCCGTGGGCACGGCGGCGACCAGGTAGGTTCCGGCCATCAATCCGGTAACAGTGTAGGTGCCGTCGCCGTTCGTGCGGACCGAGGCGAGCCTAGGCCCGCCGCTCAGGTCGCGGACTTCGATTCTGAGGTTGGCGATCGCTGCCGCCGTCGTCTCGTCGGTCACCAAGCCACTGATCGTCGCGCTCCGGGTGAGAGCGAAGTCGACGCCTCCACGATTCTCCCCCGACCCAAGTGCCACCGGAGTCCCGGTGCTCAGGTCACAGGAAGCGAGCGGGCACGGGATGTTGTCGAACAACTCGGCCAAGAAGATCTGACCGGTGGGCACCGCCTTGACGACGTAGGAGCCGACCTCGAGACGGCCCACGGAGTAGGCGCCCGTGGCGTCGGTGTGCGCGTCATCGACGTGACCGCCGGCCGCCTCGTAGACGGAAATCAGAACGTCCACGATTGGCAGACCGGAGCCCTCCGCGGTCACCGTGCCCGAGATCTCGGCACCCACATCGAGCGCGAAGTCGATGCCGGTCGCGCTCCCCGAATCCGGCACAACCACCGGAGTCCCGGTGGTCAGGTCGCAATCGCCAGCCGGACACGGGATGTTGTCGAACATCTCGACGAAGAAGCCTTGGTCCGAAGCGTCCACGGCAACGATGTACGAACCACCCTGAAGGCCGCGCGCGGCGTAGGCACCCGACTCGTCGGTGTTTGCGGAGCCGGCGTAATTGCCGGTGGCATCGTAGAAGTCAATGTGGGCGCCCGGGATCGGCAGGCCGGAGCCTTCCACGGTCACTGTCCCGGAGATCGAGTCGCCTACAGCGAGTGCAAAGTCGATACCGGCCGCGGTCCCCGAATCCGGTACGACCACCGGAGTGCCGATGGTCCGGTCGCAATTGCCACCCGGACACGGGATGTTGTCAAACAGCTCAGTGACGAAGTTCTGACCCGAGGCATCCGCAACGACGAAGTAAGACCCGCCCTCGAGCTCACTGACCGTGTAGACGCCCACAGCGTCAGTAAACGCGTCGCCGGCGTACTCGCCAGTGGCGTCATAGACAACGACATCGACGTCCACGATCGGCAGTCCGGTGCCTTCCGCTTTGACGGTACCGGAGATCTGGCTCATCGCCGAGCCTGCGAGCTCGATCCGCGCATGAGCCCCTCCCGCCTCGAGATCGCCGCCTCGTCGACGCTCGCTGGCCGGCCCAGGGCGCAGGTCTGGTCTGCGCGCCGTCAGCCGCCCGTCGAGCTGGTTGCGATGCTGAACGGGAGTGCGTGAGTGTCGGCCCTGGAACCGCTCTGCCCTATCCGCGGGCCCCGGCCGCACAGCAGCGTCGGAGCGAGCGTCTGCTGCCAAGCGCTCCAGGCGCTCGGCTTCGAAGCGATGGACAGCCTGTTCGAGGCGCTGCCGAAGAACCTCGAGATCCGGGCGATTCTGAACCTCCGAGGCCTCGAAGCCATTGCCCGACGATCGGGCCGGCATGGCCCAGCCGAGACTGAGCGAAAGAACCAGCAGACACACGAACTTCGCTCTCATGAAGTCTCCCCGGTCGCCGGGCCGGCGACCCGTTCGGAGCCTTCTTGGCTCCGTCCTTGTCATCGTCGAACCGCCCGAGAGTACCGGACAACTAGATTCTGCCCAAGCTGCGTCGGGTTCATCGCCCGACGGCGGCAACGAAGGTGACTTCGCCGCCGACCACCGTCATCTGGACCTCGAGGTCGCGCAACGCTTCCGGAGCAACTTCGAACGGGCTCGCCGCGAGCGCGGTGAAGTCGGCGAGACGACCCACCGCGAGAATGCCGCGGTCGGCCTCGGCGAAGCCGGCCCAGGCCACCCCCGAGGTGAGAGCCCGGAGCGCGGTGCCGACATCGAGCGCCTGCTCGGCGAAGAAGCCGCCCTCCGGCTCGCCGCGAAATCCGTGGCGAGTGACCATGCAGTAGAGCGAGGTCAATGGGCTACCGGAGTCCGCCGCTGGATAGTCGGAACCGGCCGCCAGCACGACGCCGGCCTCGACGACATCGCGCAGGACATAGACCTGGCGCAGCCGCTCCGGTCCGAGCCGCTCGATTGCCCAGCGCGCGTACTCGCCGATGAAGTTCGGTTGCATCGAGGCGACGATGCCGAGGCGCACAAGGCGCGGCAGATCGGCAGGAGGCAGCACCGACAAGTGCTCGAGACGATGGCGCTCCGCAGGCTCGATTCCCACCCGCTCGAAGACCTCAAGCGCGCGATCGAGTGCGCGGTCGCCGATGACGTGGGCGGCGACCTGGAACCCTGCGACGCGCGCCACGCGCAGAGTCTTCTCCAGCTCCTCTTCGGTCAACAGCTCGAGACCTCGTTCGGTCGGTGCGTCTCGGTACGGCTCGCGGAGCAGCGCTCCCCGCGAGCCGAGAGCGCCGTCGAGCATCACCTTGATCGCGCGCACCTCGAACCGCCGGTCGGGACTTGCCGCAGCCGCATCCCGACGCCAGCGCTCGAGATCCTCGACCGTCTCGCTTCCGGTGCTCTGCACCATCGCGTAGACCCGCACCGGCAGCTGTCCCGATTTGGCCAAACGCAGGTAGATCGCCAGCGTGGCCTGGTCGGCGCCAGCGTCATGGACCGTGGTTAGACCCCAGCGCGCGTACTGCTCGAGGGCGGCGCGAACCCGGCGCTCGCGAATCTCGGGGCTGGGCGGCGGCAGCGCCGCCCACAGCGGATCGGCCGCGGCATCGACGAGGACTCCCGAGGGCGTCCCCGACCGGGTTCGAATGACCCGGCCACCGGGCGGGTCGACACTCGACGGGCCGACTCGAGCAAGCGCAAGGGCGGCGGTGTTGACCCACACCGCATGCAGGTCGATGCGGGTGAGCGCCACCGGATGGTCGGGAGCTACGCGGTCGAGCTCGGCCGCGCTCGGCAGCTCGGGAGGATCCCAGAAGCCCTGGTCCCATCCCTTGCCCAGAACCCACTCCCCCGGTTCGAGGTCCCGCGCCGCCGCGGTCACCCGAGAGAGAATCTCGTCTTTCGCGAGACCGCGCAGGTCGAGTTGCTCGAGCTGCTCGCCGAGCGAGAGCACGTGGACGTGGGCATCGCCCAGACCGGGGACTGCGACACCCGGTACGCCGATATGTCGCGTCGCCGGACCGACCCAACGCTCGGCGCCACCGCGATCGCCCGCGTAGACGATGCGACCGTCGTGAACCGCCAGCGCCTCGACCTCCGGGCGCGCCGGGTCGAGGGTCAAGAAGCGGCCAGTGAACAACACGGCGGCCGGCGCGCCGGGATCTCGAGGAGATCCCGGCGTGCAGGCCACGAGTATCAGCAGACCGGCCGCGAAGCCGGCGCCGAGGGGGCGGTTCTTACTCGGCGACGGTGAAGCTCGCGTTGGCGACCGTCTTGTCCCAGACGATCGTCATCGTGCCACCGCCTTCGGTAACGTTGGTGAACACCCAGGTCAACTCATCCATGGTCGGCTCGAGGGGGACGATCGTCATCGGCGTCTTGGCGATCACCTTGGACGCGTCGTAGCCGTAAGCGCCCCAGGTCTCGGGACCGACCTTGGCGCGATCGAACGCCGACATCGCCGGCTGGGTCGAGACCAGCAGCGTCCATTCTGTGGGGCTCTTCAGCTCGATGAACAGGCTGTACTCACCAGCGGGGACCGCGGTCTCTCCGAACTTGAGAGCGACTTCGGTCTTGATCCGGGTCGAGACGTTGGCGCCAGCGCGCCACACCGGCGCTCCGGCATAGACCTTCTTCCCGTATTCAGCACCCTCGCCGAAGATTCCGCTGCGACCGCGGAGAATCGGCCGGCTGTAGTCGATGGTGATCCACTTCGAGTAGCCCTTGCCGACCTGGGTGGCGGCGCTGCCCGGCGGACTCGGCGGAGGACCTTGGCCGAGCAGCGGCAGGGCCAGGATGAGCGCCAGTGCGGCGACGAGAATGACGGATGGATTCTTGCGCATCTCTATCTCCTTGAGGGGGGTGCCGGTCGATAAGTACGGCGGCAGCGTTGGAAGGTTCGAACCCAGAGAATACCGTACCGCCCGCCTGGTCGCGATACCGGAGCGACCCGCGCCTGAAATCCCCCCCTGGGCGGTTGACCTCTGTCCGCGAAGCCGGCACCATCCGGCAGTAATTCCGACGTCATTCGGCCTGCGATCGCGGCCGGCATCGGCTCAACAAGGAGGACTGTGATGGTGCGCAACATTCTGGGAGCGGTACTGGGGTACGTCGCGATGGTGGTGGTCGTCCTCGGCGGCATCGGCTTGATGTGGACGGTGCTCGGCCCGAGCGGAGCTTTCGCTGGCGAAGGACCCCGGCCCTCGACTCCCTGGATCCTCGGCAACCTGGTAAGCGGCTTCATCGCCGCGCTCCTCGGGGGACGCATCGCCCTGGCGGTGGGCAAGAATCAACTCGCCGTCCGCGTCCTTCTCGGCCTGGTGCTCGTCCTCGGCCTCGGCGGAGCGATCGTGGCTGGTTTGTCGCCGATGCCCCGGCCACCTCTGGGCAAGCCGATCGGTGAGCTCCGCTTCGTCGAAGCGGGTGGGTACGCCGAGCAGCCGGCTTGGTACAACTGGCTGATCCCGATCATCGGCGCCGTCGGTGTCTTCGTGGGCGGGCGTACGCGATCTGGTGCGGAGGGGGCCAGCTAGCTGGGTGTGTCTTCTCGTTCGAGCGCGGTCGGATCGCCGGCGTGCTCGTTCGTTCGTCGGCCGCCCAAGCTCGGCTGCTACCCTCAGAGGGACACGGCGCAGCTGACCCGCTAGGCCAGCAAGCCCGCTAAGATCCGCCGATGCCCAACCGCCCGGAGCCCGCCGTGGCTTCTCCACCCCGGGTCTACCGCTACTACGACCTGGTCATGGCGGCGTTCGTGTGCGTGCTGCTGTGCGCGAATCTGATCGGGGTGAGCAAGGTCACCCAGTTCTCACTGTTCGGCACCGCGGTGGCCTTCGGCGCCGGCAATCTGTTCTTCCCGCTCAGTTACTTGTTCGGTGACATCCTCACCGAGGTCTACGGTTACGCCCGCTCGCGCCGAGTGGTGTGGGCCGGCTTCGCAGCGTTGACCTTCGCCTCGTTCATGAGCTGGACGGTCGTTCACCTGCCCGCGGCCGACGGCTGGACCGGCCAAGAGACGATCGAGAAGGCGTTCGGCTCGACCTGGCGGATCGCCAGCGCGTCGATCGTCGGCTACTTCTGCGGCGAATTCGCGAACTCGTTCACCCTCGCCAAGCTCAAGGTGCTCACCGAAGGGCGGTGGTTGTGGACGCGGACGATCGGCTCGACCGTGGTCGGCGAAGTTTGCGACACCGTGGTGTTCTACCCGCTCGCCTTCTACGGCACCTGGTCGAACGAGCTGCTGGTTCGGGTGATGATCGCGAACTACTTCATCAAGGTCCTCTGGGAAGTGGTGGCGACACCGGTGACCTATCGAGTGGTCGCCGCGCTCAAGCAAGCCGAGCAGGAGGACTACTACGACCGCGACACCAACTTCACGCCGTTCTCGCTCGCGGTTCCGTCGCGCACGGTTCCGCCGCGCACAGTCCCACCGCACCTAGGGTAGCTGCTGAGCAGCTGCCGGGTCGCTGCCGCGGCGCTACGGTTTCGGCCTCGGCTCGCGCCCTCGCAGGTCCGCGTCCTCGGACCCCGCAGCCGCGTTGCGTCGCGCCCGCAGTCGGGTCCACGAACGCCAGCCGACCGCCAACACCAGTGCCACGGTCAGGAGTGTCGCCGGCAAGCGCGAGTCGTTCATGTTGCTGCCCAGCGCCTGACGCAGGAAGACCTGCGTCGGAGTGGGACCGATGGTGTCGCATCCCGGTCCGCGGCACGGGGATTCGCGAGGTCCGCTCGTGGCTTCGACCATCGAGAGCATGATGGCAGACGCCGGCAGGATCGAACCTCCAGTCCTTCGGGTCGGGCCACCACGCGGGCGAGCCGCCGCGAACCGCGCTTGGTAAGCTGTACGGATTCCGACTTCGTGATCCCGTTCGCGGGCGCACCCCGCATGGAGGTACGACGATGCGTCTGTTCTCGAGATTCCCGACCACGCTACTCGTCGCGGCTCTGGTCGTGTCTGCCGCACCTGCCAGCGCCCAGGACCCCGCGAGCTGGGCGGTCGAAGTGGCCCAGAACTACCAGCTGACGCCCAATGTGACCTACCTGGTCGCCGACGGTTACGACTCCAAGCTGGATGTGATCGGGCCTCGCAACAAGGACCGTCGCCTGCCGACTCTGCTCTACATCCACGGCGGTGGCTGGGTAGGCGGCGACAAGAATGCGATGTTCTTGTCCTTCCTGCCGTGGCTGGAGATGGGCTTCGCGGTGGTCAACGTCGAGTACCGCCTGGGCCAGGTCGCGCTCGCGCCGGGGGCGGTCGAGGATTGCCGCTGCGCGCTGCGCTGGGTTCAGGCGCACGCCGCCGAGTACGGCCTCGATTCCGAGCGGATCGTCGTGAGCGGCCACTCGGCAGGTGGTCACCTCACCCTGACCACCGGCATGCTCACCGCCGCGGCCGGACTCGACCGCCGATGCCCGGCACGCAACCCCGACGGCAAAGGCGGGGCCGACGCCTACGAGCCGGAAATGAAGGTCGCGGCGATGGTCAACTACTTCGGCATCACCGACGTCGCGGATCTGGTCGAGGGCCCGAACGCCAAGACCTACGCGGTCGCCTGGATGGGCGGGCGCGCAGACTGGCGCGCGGTCGCGAAACGGGTCTCGCCGCTCGAGTACGTTCGCCGCGACCTGCCGCCGATCCTCACCCTGCACGGCGACGCCGACAACATCGTCCCCCACTCGCACGCGGTTCGCCTCCACCAGGCTCTGGAGGTGGCCGGGGTTCCCAACCAGCTTCACACCGTCGCCGGCGGCGGCCACGGTGGCTGGACCCTCGAGCAGAACCTCGAGGCGATGCG
>JAQBHE010000140.1:0-10526 GCA_032128015.1 Holophagae bacterium | reverse complement strand
TGACCCACGCCCACATGGGTCACTACACCGGTCTGCTGTTCTTCGGCTTCGAGTCGATGGGCGCTCGCGGCGTGCCGGTGTACGCGATGCCGAAGATGGCGGCCTTCCTCGAGACCAACGGCCCGTGGAATCAGCTGGTGCGTCTCGGCAACATCGAGCTGCGCGGACTCGAGGACGCGGTCACGGTCGACCTTGGTGCGAGCGTGACGGTCACTCCAGTCACAGCGCCCCACCGCCAGGAGTACTCGGAGGTCGTCGGGTTCAAGATCGCGGGACCGACGCGCACCGTCCTCTACCTTCCGGACATCGACTCGTGGGCTGCCTGGGATGACCAAGGGACACCCATCGAGGAAGTCCTTGCGACCGTCGATGTTGCCTACCTGGACGGCACGTTTTGGAACCAGGGCGAGATCCCGGGGCGTGACATGTCGGGCTTCCCGCACCCGATGATCGTCGCGACCATGAACCGCCTCGGCTCGCTGCCCGCCGCGGAGCGCGACAAGGTGAGGTTCATCCACCTCAACCACACCAACCCGGCGCTCCGTGAGGGATCGGCCGAGGCGCGCGAGGTGCGCCAGCGCGGTTTCCGGATCGCAGCGCCGCTCGAGCGCGTCGAGCTGTGAGCCCTACATCGAGGAGCCCTGTATCGAGGAGCCCTGTATCGAGGAGCCCTGTGTCGAGGAGCCCTGTATCGAGGAGCACTGTATCGAGGAGCACTGTATCGAGGAGCACTACATCGAACGCACGAGCTACGCTTCTGGAGGAACCCGAACCCCGCCTCCGTTAATCGCGCACGAACAACTCTCGCTCGAGCTCGTCGAGCCGCCCTTCCGCGAGCCCCAAAGAGGTCGCGAGCTGACGCAGCCAGGCGTCCTCGAGCGCGCGGCGTTCGTCGTCCGCGCGCGCCACCAGGAGCGCGAACTCGGCGAGCAGCTCGGGATCCTCGCCCGTCGGCAAGAGCGCCACCAACTCGGCAATCGAGGGCGGCGCCACCAGGTCGCGACGGACCTGCGCTCGCTGTTCCTCGGAGAGCTCCGACTCCGACAACCGGTTGCGAATCGCGGTCTGCTCAGGGTCGGAGAGCACGCCGTCGGCGAGCGCCGCCGCGACCATCGTGCGCACGATCGCGAACACCAGGTCGCGCGGAGGCTCGGGTCCGCTCTCCACGACCGGCAGCGGCGGCAGCGCGGCCGTGGCGGCCGTCTGGGTCGTCGAAGTCGTCGAAGTCGCTGGCAGTGGCGGTAGCCCCAGAGGCGGAATGCTCGGCGGCGCGCCGCCGCCCGACGCTGGGCCGACCCCCTGGGACTGCTGGGAGCGCGCCGCCATCATGCCGCCGGCGACCAGCGCGCCGCCGAGCATCAAGATGTTGCGGCCCCCGATTCGACGCACCACGCGCCGCGCGTTGAAGCCGGTCTCGCGGCGGATCATGTCGGAGACGAGTCGGTCGAGAAACCCCATGAAATAGCACCTTCCCGGCCGGCTTGCGGCCCGACCGCGACTGGTCGGACAGTATACTTGCGGCTTCCAAGGGACTGCCGGAGGAGGCGTTGAGCACGTTGAGCACGTTGGGCACTTTGAGCACGTTGGGCACGAAGACGCCGCTCGACTTGTCGCGAGCCCTCGACCGCAAACAGTTCTTGCGTTGGAGCGCTGGCGGACTGCTGTTGGCTGCGGGATGCGGCCCGGCGACGAACCCGCCGCCCGCCGACGCGGCGTCGTCCGAGTCCCCAGCGGACCTTCGCGCCCGCATCGCGAGGATCCTCGAAGAGTACGACGCCCAGGGCGACCATCGCACCGGCACCGACACCGACCGCGAGAGCGGTCGCTGGCTGGCCGGCAGGTTGACCAGCCTCGGGGTCGATGCCGAGCTCGAGGCGTTGCCGTTCTCACGCCTCGACCTCGACGCCGCCTACCTGGAGATCGACGGCGAACGGCTCGAGGTCATTCCGTTCTTCGACGCTCCCGCCACCGGTGCCGAAGGTGTGCTCGGCGTCCTCGGCCCAGTCGGCGGCGATGCCGCGATCGGCTTCGCCGAAGTGGCGCCCAGCGCCGGCCTGTCTCCCGATTTCTTCGAACAGCGCCGGGCCAACCGCCACAAGGCCCTGCTCGCGGTCACCGGCGGTCCTCGCTGGGGCCTCCCCGAGGGCTACGCGCTGATCAACGCCGAGGACTACCGCGTGCCGATCGGACCCCCGGCGCTCCAGCTGCCGAGCCAAGCGCTGGCCCAGCTCACCGGCGCGGTGGGCAGCGAGGTGAGAGTGGTGAGCGCCTCGCACCGTTCTTCGGTTTCTGCTTGGAACGTCACCGGTTCGGTCGCCGGCACCCGGCCGGACCTGCCGCCGATCGTGGTGATGACCCCACGCAGCGGCTGGTGGCGCTGCGCTTCAGAACGCGGCGGCGGCATCGCGACTTTTCTCGAGATCGCCCGCGACCTCGCCCTCGACCCGCCTACCCGCAGCGTTCACTTCGTCGCCTCGACCGGTCACGAGCTCGGGCACCTGGGACTCGACCACTACCTGGATTCACACCGGGACTGGATCGCCGGAGCCGCCGCATGGATCCACCTGGGCGCCAACTTCGTGGCCGCCCACGGACGCCAGGTGAGGCTCCAGGCCTCCGACAGCGACTTCCTCGAGGCCGCCCGCGACGCGCTAGCGGCCGCCCAAACCCCGGCGGATGTCGAGGCCCCGATCGGCGAGCGACCGCTCGGCGAAGCCCGCAATATCTTCGACGGCGGCGGTCGTTACGTGTCGATTCTCGGCAGCAACGGCTTGTTCCACCACCCCGACGACCGCTGGCCCGAGGCCGTCGACCTGGAGTGGGCCGAGCGCATCATCGGCGCGCTGGTGGCGCTCACCCGCCGGCTGGCGAGCTTCCAGGAACCGCCATCGTGAAAGCCATCTAGAGCCTGTGCGAGGGCGCCGCCGTATCCCTTCTGGGGGTAGCGGCCGGCCTCGGGCGGCCGAATGAGGAGTTGTCAGCCGACCACTCGCCACTCAGTGCGGCGCGATCGGATCCGCGGTCGCCGCTGACGCGGGCTTCTCGGGGAGACGCCGGAACAGTCGTCGGACCAGGACCAAAGCGATCGCCAGCAGCAGCGATCCCAACAAGAAGGGAGCGCCAGGAAGTTGGAACGGGGCCGCGCTCGAGGTGAAGTACCCGAACAGCCCGGCGGTGAAGATCAACGGCGCGACGATCGCGGTCAGGCTCATCAACGAGGTCAGCGCGCCCTGAACCTTGCCCTGTTCGGACGGAGCAACCGACCCGGCGACCAAGCCCTGGAGCGACGGGCCGGCGACCCCGCCGACGCTACCGAGAACGATGATCGCGAGCATCATCCAACCCTCGGAAGCGAGCCCGTAGCCGAGGTAGCCCAGCACCGCGACCGTGATCCCGCCGACAATCGCCCGACGTTCGCCCCAGCGTTTGACCACGGGCCGAACCAGCGTGCCCTGGACCAACACCGCCATCACTCCCACCAGCGCCAGAGCCAGACCGTTGGCGCGCTCCCCCCAGCCAAACCGGTAGCCGGTGTAAAGCACCCACACGGTTTCGAGTCCGCGCTGCGACAGCGATAGCAGGACGAAAACCACGGCCAGCCCGGCGACCATCGGGTACGCGCGCAGTCGCGCGATCGTCGAGAACGGGTTCGCCTTCTTCCACACCAGCCCGGAGCGTTGTTCGCGCGAGAGCGACTCGGGGAGCACGAAGAATCCGTAGAGCCAGTTGACCAGCGCCAAGCCGGCGGCGACGAAGAACGGCAGGCGCAGATGCACGCTCCCCAGGACGCCGCCCAGAGCCGGACCGACAATGAACCCGAGTCCGAACGCGACCCCGACCAGCCCGAAGTTCCGCGCCCGAGTTTCCGGAGTCGACACATCGGCGATGTAGGCGTTGGCGGTGGTGAAGCTGGCCCCGAACACTCCGGCGATCAACCGCCCCAGAAACAGCCAGCCGATCGACGGCGCCCAACCCTGGATGAGGTAGTCGATACCGAGGCCGAACAACGAGGCCAGGATCACCGGCCGGCGCCCAAAGCGATCCGACAACGCCCCTAAGATCGGGGCGCAGAAGAACTGCATCAGCGCATACGTTGCAACGATGACGCCGTAGTAACGACCAGCGGTCGCGACGCTGCCGCCCACGAATTGTTTGATCAGCTCGGGCAGGATCGGGACGATGATCCCCACCCCGAGAATGTCGATGAACAGCGTGATCAGGATGAAGATCATCGCCGCCTGTCGCGGGCGCCTGCTAGACGTCATGGCTGGACCTCGAAACCGTTGGTGTCGAGCGATCCTCGCGAGCCCGCGCCCTGGGGTCGAAAGGGCGGCATCGGACAGTTCAAGGAATCGCAGATCGCGCGCAGCAGCTCGGCCTCGACGATCGTGACTCGACGGTCGTAGACGATACAGGCGGCGACCGCCTCCACCAACAGCCGTTTCGACGCCAGCGACGCCTGGGCAAGACCGCGAAGCGCGGCGTCGAGGACCAGAGCGTAGAGAACCGCCGCGGCGCCCGCAGGCTCACGGACCGCTTCGCGGAGCGCCCGCGGAATCCGACCGACCGCCACCCGGGCTCGGCTGGCGGTGGCTATCATTCTCCCATCATGGCCCATGAGCTGCTGATTCTGCGCCACGCCAAGTCCGATTGGCGCTCGGCCGCCGATTCCGACCATGAGCGACCGTTGGCGCCACGCGGCATCCGCGCCGCAGGCGTCGTCGGTCGGTTCTTGCGCCGAGGCGATGCCGTCCCCGACATGGTCCTCACCTCGACGGCGGTGCGAGCTCGCACCACCGCCGCCCTAGCCGCGGAGGCCGGGGAGTGGGACTGCCCGATCGAGATCACGGAAGATCTCTACGACGTGTCCGTGGCAGGTTGGCTATCGCGGGTCGCGGCGGTGTCCGACGATGTCGGTCGGCTGCTGGTTGCCGGCCACGAGCCGGCGTGCTCGGGCGTACTCCGTCACCTCACCCGCGCGACCGCCCGCTTCCCCACCGCGGCGGTGGCGTGTGTGAGCGTCGAATGTCGCTGGCGCGACCTGGTACAGAGTCGCGGACTGCTGCTGTGGTTCACGACCCCTCGGCTGCTCGAGGCGACGGAAGAGTAGAGCGGCCTCGAGTGGCCCTCAGAACGTAGCCGCCCGGTTTCCGGGCGGCTACGTTCTGAGGGTCGCGGCTTCCGGACCGCGGTAGCGCAGCAGCACAAACGTGACGTCGTCGGTGGGCGCGAGACCACGGGTCCGGCGTTCGACTTCGCTCTCGAGCTTCGCGATCGCCTGATCGATCGGTAGCGGGCCGACCTCGGCAAACAGACGAAGAACCGGCGGGTATCCGATCGGGTCGCCGTGCTCGTCGCGGATCTCCGGGAAGCCGTCGCTCATCAGCAGCACGCAGTCGCCAGACTCGAGCCGGGTCTCGCGCGAGCGATAGCGGGCGCCGGCGAGCGCCCCTAAGGGCAGACCTTCGAGGTCGAGCTCTTCGACCCGGCCGGCTGCGGCCCGAAAGATCAAGACCGGCGGCATCCCCGCCGACGCCACTTCCAGGTGATCGCCGGTGAAGCGCACCAGAGCCAGCGCCATGGTCATCCGCTCGAGGTCCATCGCCCGCACCCCGGCCGTGGCATCGGCCAGGAACTCGGTGAGCGATCCGCCGGCTCCCTTCGTCGCGAACAAGGTCTTGATGACCGTGACCATGGTGCCAGCCCGGGCGCCGTGACCGGTGGCGTCGCCGATCGCGACCGTCAGTGCGTCCTCGTGGGTCGAAAAGTCGTAGTAATCGCCGCCGACCTCGGTGGCGGTGCGCATCAGCACCTCGACCTCGAGGCCCGGGAACTCCGGCAGCGCCTTCGGCAGCATCGAGAGCTGGAACTGCCGGGCATCCTCGAGCTCCTGCCCACGCCGGGCGTTCTCGGCCGCCAGCAGACGGCGTTCGACTTCCCGCTCTTTCCCCTCGCGCTCCTGCTCGAGCAGGCGCACCTGGTGACGCTCGAGGTCGCCCGCCATGCGGTTGAACGCCGATCCCAGCTGACCGATCTCGTCGCGCCCCTGCACCGGCACCCGGGCGGTGAGGTCGCCGGCGGCCAGCCGATCGGCCTCCGCGGTGAGCCGGCGGATCCGCCGCGACATCCTCCCCGATATCGGCAGCACACCGAACAGCGACAGCCCGACCAACCCGAGCCCAAGCGCCAGGTTGCGACCACTGGTGCGCTGCATCTCAGCAATCGACGCCTGGATCGGCCGGGCAATGCCGAAGGTGAGCCCGCTCTCGGCATCAGGCCGGGTCGCGACCACCCAACCATCGCGCTCGACGAGCTCTGCTTTGCCGGAGAGCACCGCGCCGACGTCCTCGGCGCCGCCGGCTAGGTCGTCGAGGCTCGCTCGATCTTCCGGCCACACCGTAAACACCGCTCCGTCCTCGGCGATGGCGAACGGCACCTCGCCGTTGTCGCGCGGGGAGCGCGCCAACACCTCCCGAAAGAAGCGCTCGAGATCGATGTCGGCGTGCAGCCAGCCGAGACCGGAGATATTCGAGGCGAAGTCGTCTCCCAGCACTCGCTTGAGCCGGCGTGACTGGAGCGCGAGGTGCTCCATGTTCTTCTCGAGGTCCTTCTCGGCATCCTTCGCAGCACTCGGGGTACCACCGGTCTGCGCCATACCGCCCATCGATTGTTGCCGGTCGCCGGCAGGCGATCCGTCGGGCTCTGCGGATTGGCCCGCGATCTCCGCCTGCGTCTTCTCGTGCTCGACCGATAGCTCCGCGAGGGTCTCATCGATGACTTGCTTCCGCAGCGCGATTTGTTCGCGAGCCGCTTGTTCTCGAGCCGGTCGGTCGCGCGGGCCGCGGCGCCCCGAGCGCGACGGGGCCCCCCGGGCCCCCGGCGCCCTCGGCGCCTCACGATCGGGCACCACGATCAACGTCTGCCGGCGCTCGGGCGGCACAAAGCGTGGACGAGCGCGGGGCGCCGGCGGCGCTGCCCCGGCGACCGGCGGATCCGGGATCAGCTCGAGGGCGCGAAACCAGCTCCCGGTCTCGCCGAGACTCGCGACCGCCTGGCGAATCGCCACTTGCACCACCGTCTCCCAGTCGCCGGCGGTCTGCGCCGGCTGCTCCTCGCTCATCTCGCTCCAGGTCATGGCGCCCAGCCCTTCCCAATCGCGCTTGAGATCACGACGAGCGCTCGCTACGTTGTCCTCGATCTGGCTCGCCAGCCGGAGCGATTCTTCTTCCACCAGACGATGGAAGCTGCGCACCGAAGAGAAGTAGTTGAACAGGACGATCCCGGTGAGCGGCAGGATGGCGAGGCCCAGGAAGGCCAGGATCAGTTTGCTCCTCAGCTTCATGGCGGATCCGGGAAGGGTTCTTGGGTCGCAGGGAGCCGGCGGCTCGTGGCGCTTCCGTCTAGAACGTCGCCGGCCGCGGATTGTTTCCGCGACCGCGCTCGCTGACGGTGCTAGACCGGCCGGCTTCGAGCAGCTCGAACAGGCGTTCGGGCGCCAGGACCTCGACACCGGGAACCCCCGCGACCGCCAGAAGTTCGGGGTCGCGGCTGACCACCAGGCCACCTCCAGCGGCCAGCGCCGCTGCGAGATAACGGTCGTTGTCGCGGTTCCCTCCCACCTGCGCCGCCTCGACCTCCGGCTCGACAATCACCCCGACCACGCCGAGCGCTGCCACGAACCGGTCGATGCGGTCGTCGGCGCCCAGCTCCGCGCGCACTTCTTCGTCGGCGAGCGCGCGCTCGATCTGGCCGAGGATCGCCGGTGACAGCACGAGCTCGAACTCGCGACGCTCGATCAGGTCACGGAGCAATTGGCCCGGCGCACTCCCCGGCTCGAGCACCGCCTCGACAACGACCGCGACATCGAACACCACCCGTGGCGGCTTCATCGCAACGGGGCGCCGGCGCCCGGCCTGCGTCTCGGGTGGCGGGCGCGAGCTCGCTTGCCTGAGGCCACCCGCACTAGCCGCCGGAGCGCGCCTTCACCCGTCGCGCCACCTCGCGAGCCTGCTCGGCCGTGAGGCGCCGAGCGTGGCCATCGAGCATCGACAACAGCTCGAGCTCGGCCGCACGCTCGAGGCGCCGCAGGCGCTCGAACGGCACCAGCGCCGCCATCGGCCGGCCGCGACGCTCGATCACGAACTGCTCGCGACCGCCGGCGACCCGGTCGAGAAGGTCGCCCAGGCGTTGGCGGACTTCGGCGGGTTTGATCGTCTCGGGCATCGGTGGCACTCACAGGCTCTGCGAACCCGTAGGATTCGGCGAACCCGGAGGGGTTCGGCGAACCCCAGGGGGGTTCGGGGATCAACGCATAAGTGTAGCACGGTCAATCACTTTCGTCGTCGTCCGATGGGCGCGAAGGGCTCGGACGTTGGCGCGGAGCACGCACCGGACGGCCGTCCATCCGCCGGCCCGATAGGCGAGCGACCATGCCGTGGAGCATCCGCACTTCGTCGGCATGGAGCTCTGCACGGTGAAACAGGCTGCGCATCTTGCGGACCTGGACCGATCGCATCTCGGGCACCCGGAAAAAGCCGGCTTCATCGAGCGCCTGCTCGAGATGCGAGAACAGGTTCTCGAGCTCCCCCGAGGTCGCGCGCGGCTCCGCTTTCTCACCACTCTGGGGTTCGCCGCTCGGGTCCACAGCCTCCGAACCACCGGTGCCAGCACTCAGCCACTCCCAGCCCACCAGCAGCACCGCCTGGGCGAGGTTCAGCGAGGAGAATCGCGGATTCGTCGGCAGGTGGACGAGTTTGCCGGCCAAAGCGACGTCGTCGCTATCGAGGCCGGCGCGCTCCGGACCGAAGAGAATCCCGCCCCGCTCGCCCAACAGCGCCGCTCGGCGAAGCTCGGCGGCTGCCTGGTCGGGTCCAACTACCGGTTTCTTGAGGTCGCGGGCACGGGCAGTCGTCGCGTAGAGCCACTCGAGGTCGGCGACCGCCTCAGCCGTGGACTCGTAGACCACTGCCCGATCGATCACTTCCGCCGCCGCCTTCTCGGTCGCCGCCGCGCGCGCCCGCGGGTTCGGCCAACCTTCACGCGGGCGGACCAGCCGCAGCTCGTCGAGCCCACAGTTGAGCATCGCCCGGGCACAAGCGCCGATGTTCTGCCCGAGCTGAGGCGCGACCAGCACGATCGCGGGCCGTGGACCCTCAGTGCTCATCACGGAGGGCGGCCGCCGCGTTCTGACCAGCTACGGCTTCGACCGACGGTACTTGACGCTCTCGATCTCTTCGATCGCCAGCTTCTCGCCATCCAGCTTGCCGCTGATCCGCACATAGCCCACGTGCGCCTCGGCTTGCTCCTGGCTGTCGAGCTGGTAGACCTTCTTGTCCTGCTCGGTGTAGAGCACCAGCTTCGCGCCATCGTTGTGGCACTTGAGCGTGCAAGCCTTGCCGTTCGGGTTGGCGTTGCTCGCCTTGCAGATGTCGTCGACGATCCAACCTTCGACGGTCACCGTGGCGGCATCCGCCGCCCACAGCGGCAATGCGCTGATGACCATGATTCCGACCAAACAAACAACGAGGCTCTTCATCGAACACCTCCCGAGGAAATTCTGTGTACCGAGGAGGTCCGACCGCCTCGGGGTCACGATTCTACGGTCCGAAGCCCATCGACACCAACCCTCGACAATTGAACGAATCCCTCCGGGGTCGCGGCCGACCTCGGGCGGCACACGACCATCGCAATCGAAGCGCGTGCAAGATGGAGAACTTCTGAGGGGTAGCGGCCGAGCTTGGGCGGCCGACGATAGGACCACAGCGCCACAACTAGCCACCGCCGCACCGAGAAACAGCATCGCCGGCACCACCATTCCGACGCGGCGACGCGGCAATCGACACGTTTCACCCGCGCGGCCTCCCACCCCGACCCGAAACCAACCACCGCTTTCATAGCCACGCCCCAGCTATATTGCAACCACGTGAACATCCCCGATCCCGCCCAGACCGCCGCCCCGGATCCTGCATCCGCGGATCCCAACGCACCGGACTCCCCTTCCCCTCCGGCGGACCCGACCGCGACCGCGACCCCACCACCCCTCGGCCGCCGCCTCGCCTCCCCCGCCACCGCCACTCCACCCACCCCCGACCTGATCCTCGAGCGCTTCCTCGACTACGTCACCGAGATCGGCTTTGCACTCTTCCCGGCCCAAGAAGAAGCGCTCCTCGAGCTGTTCGCCGGCCGTCACGTGGTGCTCGACACCCCCACCGGCTCCGGGAAGTCGCTGGTCGCGGCCGGTCTCCACTTCAAGACCCTGTGCGAGGGCGGCGTCTCGTACTACACGAGCCCGATCAAGGCGCTCGCGAACGAGAAGTTCTTCGACCTCTGCGACGCTTTCGGACCCGAGCGCGTCGGCATGCTCACCGGCGACGCCAGCATCAACCGCGATGCGCCGATCATCTGCTGCACGGCCGAGATCCTGTCCAACATGGCCCTGCGCAACAATGCCGAGCAGGCCCCGCCCTACGTGATCATGGACGAATTCCATTATTACGGCGATAGCGGCCGCGGCGTGGCCTGGCAGG
>JAQBHE010000139.1:0-5888 GCA_032128015.1 Holophagae bacterium | reverse complement strand
GGTCATGGTCGTGGTGCTTCTGGGGATGCTCGTCGCCGGCCTCGGGTGCGCCCGCCCGGATGCGGCGGGCGCACCGAGCGATGCCGGCGACGCGGCGGCGCAATCGCCTGCCGAAGCCCTGCTCGCGCGGGCGATTGCCTTCCACGACCCCGAGGGACGTTGGGCGTCGGGGCGCTTCGAGCTTCTGATCGACGAGTCGCGGCCGGATGGTCCGACCCGCCGCAGCCAGGTTGCCCTCGACCTGGGCGCCAATCGCTTCGAGCTGCGTGGCGAGCGCGACGGGCGCCAGGTCGAGCTGGTGCTCTTCGGGGACGAGGTTGTCGCGCGTCTCGATGGTCGCGACGACTTCACCGCCGAGGAAGCCGAGCAGTTCCGGCTGGCCGGTGCTGCGGCGCTGCGCACCCGCAACTACTACCTCTATCTCTACGGCCTGCCGATGAAGCTCCGCGACCCCGGCGCGATTCTGCGACCCGAGGTCGTTGACGTCGAGTTTCAGGGTCGCGCCGCCCGCGAGCTCCGGGTCAGTTACGACCCTGAGGTCGGGTCGGACGTCTGGTACTTCTTCTTGGCGCCCGAGGATGCTCAACTCATTGGCTACCGCTTCTTTCACGACGAAGCGAAAGGCGATGGCGAGACCATCACCCTCGAGGGTCTCGCCGAGGTCGGCGGCCTCAAGCTGCCACGGGTTCGCACCTGGTACACCAACCAGGAGAATCGGCTGCTCGGCACCGATACCCTGGTCGATCCCGCCGGCTGAGGCGCGCGCCGCTCCGGCGTTTCATAACTGCTATCGAGGAGGTTGATCGTCATGACCAAGACATCGAAGACATCGAGGACATCTCGGACAATGAAGGCCCTGATCCTGGGCGCCTGGGTGGTTGGCCTGTCGCTCGCGCTCGCCGCCGGCGCTGCGCATCATCTCAACGGCTCGTGGACGTTCGCAGTCACCCTCGACGGCCAGGGCGGATCGGCGACGATCACTCTCGAAGAGGGGGCGGGTGGGGTGCTCACCGGCAAGTATGCCGGCGCTCTCGGCGAGGCCCCGGTCACCGGAAAGGTCGACGGCGCCAAGGTCGAGATCGCAGTCGAGTCGCAGGCTGGAAAGATCACCTACGCTGGCGAGTATCAAGACGGCGTGATCAAGGGGACATGCGACTACGGGGAGCTCGGCAAGGGCACCTTCGAGGCGACCAAGAAGCCCTGATTGGTCCTGCGACCGGGTCCGCGCGGCGACCGCGGGCAAAAAAAGCGGCCCGGTCTGCACCGGGCCGCCCGATTCTCGAAGTGGAGCCGCCACCAGGAGCCGGAGCGGCGTGACAGCTGCCGCGCGACCGTCGCGGCGCAAGATTACAGAGTGATCGCGGCGCGAGTCGACAACAGGCCGCCGGTCGCCGGGTCGTAGACCGCGATCACCATCTCGTGGGATCGATCGCGCATACGGAGCGCGGTCTCGTAGACGATGGTGCCGTCTTTGTCCGACGTCCGCCGGCGCACTTCGATCTGCACGTTGGGGATCTCGGAGCGATGGCCGCGGGAGTCCATCACCGCCACCCGCAGCTCGAGCCGGGCGCCGACTTCGCCTTCGCCGATCGGCAGCAGCGCCACCGCGTCGGCGGGGATCAACAGGGTGAGCGGCACTTCGACCTTGCCCCAGCCTTTCTTGTACGGCAGGCCGAGCTCGACCGCGAGCTCGCCCTCACTCGCGGCGTGGCCGAAGAGCAGGGCGCTCTCGATCGTCATTGCGACTTCCTGCGAGCGCGACAGGTCGGTGAATCCGGTGCGCGAGCGGGCTTCGAGACCGGGCCGAGTGACCACGATCTCGATCTCGTGCTGACCGTCGTCCCATGCTCGCTGGGGCACGAAGCCCAGCCAGTAGAACGACCGCGTGTCCTCGTAGACCAGCTCGAGCGGGCGCCCGCGCTGGCCGTCGAGCAGCGCCTGGCCGCCGGTGGTCTCGGCAAGGAACTGCAGGCTCGTGTGGTGCTCCCACTCGCGGTAGAACTGGAGGTCGCCGAGCTGAGTGGTGCGCGGCGAGGCGAACGACGCGTCGATCCCGGAGGTGCGCTCGAGCCCGGCGGCGTCAACGGGGTAGAGGCTGTAGCCGAGCAGGTTCGCGGTCTCGACCAGCGGCCGGTAGAGGTCGGAGCCGCCGCGCGACTCGCTCTCGTAGGCGAGCGCGAAGGCGTTGCCCGCGACCGCGTTGGCGGGCGAGAACGGCCAACCGCCGCTCACCAACAGCATGACCTTGCGACCGGGCGGCTCGGCGAAAGCGCGCAGGGTCGAGGATGCGGCGGCCACCGTGCCCTCGACCTGCTCGGTCAGGCGCGCGGCGTAGGCACGCTCCTCGATGTTGAGACGTCCGCCGAACGCGCCGCGGCTGCGATAGCCAGGGGTCCCGCCGAAGTGCACCTGATGTTCCTCCGCGAGGCGGTGCAGGCCGAGCGCCGGCCGGGTAGCAGCGTGCTGGAAGGCTCTGCGCAGCTCGCGCTCGTCGTTTGACCACGAAGAGAGCATTTCGAGGCCGCGGCCGTCCCAGGCCACGATCGCCATCCGGTCGGCCTGGCCGAGGTACGCTAGCTCGTCGACCAGCGCATCGAGCACTTGCTGGCGGTCGGTGGTGATCGAGAAGAAGTCATCGACGAACACCAGGTAGCTGGTGCCGCGGGCCTGGCCAGCGGCGACCGGTCGCACTCCCGGGGCTTGTCCGACATCGCGCAAGACGTCGCCGCCGCGGACCTCGGTGAAGAAATCGATCGGCACCGGCACTCCGTCGACCCGGAGCGAGAAGTCGCCGGGAGCGAGGCCGAACACTCTGCCTCCGTGCTTGTCGGTGACCACGGTCTCGACGTTGACGACTTTGACGTCGACGCGGTCGATGAACGTCGGTGACTCCTGAGCCGAAAGAGACGCGGTGGGCATCGCGGCAATGGTGACCAGCGCCGCTGAAGCGGGCCCCAGCCAGAGACTCTTCGAACGCTTCAGAAAGCTGCGGGAACTCATGTTCGGACCTCCTTTTGCGAACCTGGAGTGGCTCGCCGTCAGACAATGCATTGAGCAAGGGGCGTGCCCGCGAGCGATAGACCAGGCTGCGCGGCTTTTCTCGACTCGGCCGAGACTCGGTCGTCCTGCACGCAGGACGCACTCGTCACTGTCGGGATGACGGTCGGAGGTGCTGGAGCGCCCGACCTGGCGGTCCGGGACGCTGGATCGGTATCCTCAACCGGCAAATGCGCTACTTCGGGCTCTTCGAAACCAGTCTCGCGAGCTTGGTGATCGCACTCCTGGCTTCGTCGCGAAGCGGCGCCGAAGAGCCCATCAACTTCGTCTCGCACGTTGCTCCGATCCTGCGCGAGCACTGTGTCTCATGCCATTCGCCGGGCGCGGTCGGACCGTTCTCGCTCCTTTCGTTCGACGACGCGAGCAAGCGGGCGCGAATGATCGCGACGGTGACGGCGAGCCGGTTCATGCCGCCCTGGCTGCCGGCTTCGGATTCGCCGCCGTTTGACGGCGAGCGGCGATTGCTCGACAGCGAGATCGAGATCCTCGCGAAATGGGCCGCAGCCGGAGCGCCTCGGGGCGAAGGAGAGGTCGCGCTTCCGCCCGTCGTGGAGGATGGCTGGCGGCTGGGAACGCCGGACGCGATTGTCGAGATGGAGGAGGCGTACGAGGTTCCAGCCGATGGACCAGAGGTCTTTCGGAACTTCGTCCTGCGTCTCGATCTTGGGCAGCGTCGCTTCGTGCGCGCGGTCGAGCTACGGGCCGACAACCCGCGCCTGATCCACCACGCCATCCTCAATCTCGACCCCACCGACTCGTCGCGCCGTCTCGATGAGCAGGACGATCTGCCGGGGTACGACGGCATGCAGGCATTCACCCGGGCTCTGAGCCCCGACGGACACTTCGTCTCCTGGACGCCGGGCAAGGTTTCCTTCGCGGGCTACTCCGACATGGCATGGGAGCTGCCACGCTCTGCGGACCTGGTGCTGGAGACTCACTTGTTGCCGACCGGGCGCCGCGAGTCGCTGAAGGTCCGGCTTGGCCTCTACTTCGCCGAGAAACCACCCAGCCGCCATCCGGTGATCCTGCGCCTGGGCTCGAAGACGATCGACATCGCTGCTGGCGACTCGGCCCACCGGGTCGAGGACGCGGTGACTCTGCCAACCGGCTCGAGCCTCCTCAGCGTCTATCCCCACGCTCATTACCTGTGCCGCGAAATGGAGGCGACCGCGGTTCTTCCCAGCGGCCGCGAGATCCTGCTGCTGCGCATCGACAACTGGGACTTCAACTGGCAGGACCTCTACCGCTACCAGACGCCGATCGATCTGCCTGCCGGCACCGTGATCCGCATGGCCTACACCTACGACAATTCCACAGCCAACGCGCGCAACCCGCACGACCCGCCGCGCCGGGTGGTCTACGGACCGAGTTCGAACGACGAGATGGGTGACCTGTGGTTGCAGGCTGTTCCCGGACGCTTCCGCGATCTCGTCACGATGCGGACGTTTCTCGATCGTCGCGAGAGCGATGCGCTCGCTGAAGGCTTCCGAAAGCGCGTGGTCGACCAACCTGGCGACCCCCAGGCTCACTTCGGTCTGGGGAGCGAGCTGGTGCGGCTTGGACGTCTCGAAGAGGGGCTGGCCGCGCTCGCCGTGGCGATCGAGCTCGATTCGGAGATGGCGAGCGCTTTCGCCAATCGAGGCGGCGCCCTGGTGTCCGCCGGTCGGTTCGACGAGGCGATTGCGAGCTACCGGCGAGCGATCGTTCTCGACCCGCAACGGCCCGAGGCGTTCTACAACCTGGCGAACGCGATGGTGGCGGCGGGACGATCCCAGGAGGCCCTAGGACTCTTCGACCGCAGCCTGGAGCTGCGCCCCGAGTTCGCCGAGGCGGCCCTCAACAAGGGCAGTCTGCTGGAGCACCTGGGGCGAATCGAAGAGGCACGTGCGAGCTATCGGCGAGCGATCTCACTGCGTCCCGGTTATCCGGCCGCGCTCTACAACCTGGCGCTCTCGGTCAACCGGGAGGGCCGGCTCGCAGAGGCGCTGGGTTATCTCGACCAGGCCCTCGACAGCGACCCGTTCTCGGTTCGCGTCCTGGTCGCGCGTGGTTTTCTCCAGTTGGAGAGCGGTTCGGTCCCGGCCGCTCTCGCGAGTTTCCGGCGAGCCCTCGACATCGATCCCGAGTCCGCGGAATCTCACTATGGTCTGGGGCTGTCGCATCTGCGCCGAGGCGATCGAGATCTCGCTCGGGCAGCGTTCGAGAGAGCTCTGCAGATCGCGCCGAATCACACCGGTGCCCGGGATGCTCTCAGGGACATGTCGAAGAAGCCCGAGCGCTGAAGTCCCTTACTCCGAGATCACAGTGGATCCGTCGGCTCCCTGCTCTTCAGGCGGCCTCTGGTGGCGGAAGGCGGCATAGAGCAGCAGGTCATAGACGATCTTGAGCCCGGCGCCGGCGAGCAGTGGCGCGGCGAGGCCGAGGTGCTCCATAGCCAGACCGCCGGCTAGCGGACCGACCGCCCAGGTCGCGAGTCGCACCAAGTTGGTGACCCCGGCGGCGGCGGTGCGCTCCTCCGGAGCGACCACCGCCATGACGTAGGACTGGCGGGTCGGCACGTCCATCTCGACCAGCGACTCGCGGAGCACGAACAGAGCGGCCGCGATCGGGAACGAGGGCACGAAGGCGATCGGCACCAGCAGCAGGCTCGACGGCAGATGGGTGAACACCATGGTGTTGACCAGGCCGATGCGCGCGGCGAGCCAGGCGGCGCCGAAGTGCGACAACACGTTGGCGACTCGAGCGGTGAAGAAGAGCAGGGCGATGGTCGCGGCGCCGACTCCGAAGCGCTCGAAGAAGAAGTACGACAGCAGGGTGGTCAGGAGTAAGCC
>JAQBHE010000138.1:0-4839 GCA_032128015.1 Holophagae bacterium | reverse complement strand
TCTCTTCCACCGTCGGCTCACGTCCATTGGCCTGTTGCAGCTCGCGGGTCACGGTTCGCACGCGACTCATCGTCTCGATCATGTGCACCGGCACGCGGATCGTGCGGCTTTGATCGGCGATGGCGCGGGTGATCGCCTGGCGAATCCACCAGGTCGCGTAGGTCGAGAACTTGTAGCCGCGGCGATACTCGAACTTCTCGACCGCCTTCATCAAGCCGATGTTGCCTTCCTGGATCAGATCCAGGAACTGCAATCCCCGATTGGTGTACTTCTTGGCGATCGACACCACCAACCGCAGGTTGGCGACGATCAGTTTTTGTTTGGCATGCTCGCAGATCGTTTCGCCGCGCCGCACCTTGCTGACCGTCGCCTGGATCTCGCCACGGGCGGCGCCGATCTTCCCTTCGAGCCCTTTCTGTCCGGTGCGGTACTTGTGAATTCGGCGCCGGTGAAGCGCCTGCAGCTCGGGGTTCGACTCGCGCTTGAGCGCGGTCTGCGCCCTCCGGATATCGCGCTCGAAGCGTGAAAACTCTGCGTCGACCTCTTTGAGCAGGTCGATGATCCGATTTCGTGTCTGCACGCCGAAGTCGATTGAGACGATCTCCTGGGCTACCTTTTCCTTCTCGCGGTCGACCTGCCGACCGATCTCCTGGTAGCGCTCGCCGCGCACGCTGTAGCGACCCTGGCGCTTCTCGAGCTTGCCGATCTGGGCGTCGTAGCCGCCAATCGCCTCGAACGACTTGAGGATCACCTTGATCTTGTCTCGGGAACGAGCGTCGACGGCCTCTTCCAGCTGTTCCACCTCGAACAGCTGGCCGAGCCGGTGACGGCCGCCGCGACGCTCGGAGTAGGCGGTCAGGTAGATCAAGTGACGCAGCACCTCGAGATGGCTGCCCAACGCGCGGTAGGTGAGCCACTCCCCCTCTTCGATCTCGCGCGCAATCACGACTTCGCCCTCGCGGTCGAGCAGCGAGACCGTGCTCATCTCGCGGAGGTACATCCGCACCGGATCGCTCGTCGAGCCCTGCTCGGGGGTGGACGCGGCGGCGCTATCGTCCTCCGGTTTGTCCAGCTCGACCCCTATGTCGTGCTCTTCCTGAGTGACGTAGCACTGAGGGCGGTCGATGACCTCGATGTCGAGCTGGTTGAACCGCCCGGACACGGCTCGCAGGTCCTCGTCGACGCTGATCAGCTCGGCCGGCAGCATGTCGTGGATCTCGTCGTAGAGCAGGTAGCCTTTCGAGCGGCCCAGCTCGATCAGCTGCTTGACCGCGCCGAATCGCTGCTCGATCGGCACTTGGGTGAGGCGAGGCTTTGTCGAAACGCTCAAGAATCTCTCCGCATGCAGGGCTCGCCGGCCGGAAGGCTCAGCGAGCGCGCTCGTTGGGGAAGGCGACACGGTCGGGAAAAAGGGAATCGGGGAAGCTGAGGGGATCGGCGACGGTTCGCAGGGGACTCGGCCTCGGATCGGTCGAGCGATGGGGCTTCGGCCCCGCAGTCACCGAATCGCGCAAAACCACGATTCTTCGACTTGCGACGCTCGTCGAGTGTTCTGGTGCCAGGCCGCGCGCTCCCATTGGATACCGGCTGGCCCTCGAGGGTCGCTCGGCTTTTGTCGGCCAGGTCTCCGCCGTTGCCCAAACGCGAGGTGGCCCGCCCGCCCAGCCGGCACTTCGTCCCAGAGGCTCCAACTCTTGGCAGCCCCTCTGGTATTCCATGCTCCGCAAGTCGCGCGACGCCGCCCAGCCGGGCTGATTGTACCAGACCTCGACAGCCACGTCTCCCGGTGTGGTGCAGGAGACGCCGGGACAGCGTTTGCGGAAGCCGCAAATCCGTTTGCGGAAACCGCGATCGGTCTGCGGAAACCGCGATCGCCTTGACCACGACCGTGACCCGGATATCCTACGGGCCCTTGCGCCGATGGGCGCCAGAGTCGCCCCCGCCGAGAACCACAGATGACCGACCCCACCGAGACAAAGAGCCGCGAGGAAGCGGCAAGAGAGCGTAAGCCCCGCTACAAGGCGAGCCTCAACCTGCCCAAGACCAGGTTCGCCATGCGCGCGAACTTGCATCAGAACGAGCCGCAGTCGGTGCTGCGATGGCAGCGCATCGACGTCTACGCGCGGCTCCAGGAAGCCCGTCGCGACGCTCCGCCGTTCGTCTTCCACGACGGGCCTCCCTACGCCAACGGATCGATTCACGTCGGCCACTTGCTCAACAAAGTGCTCAAGGACCTGGTGGTGCGTAGCCGCAGCATGGCCGGCATGCGCTGCCCCTACGTCCCGGGCTGGGACTGTCACGGCCTGCCGATCGAGCACCGCGTAATGACCGGCCTGCTCGAGTCCGGAAAACTCGAGAAGCTAGAGGGCCTGGCCGAGGACACCCGGCGGATGGCGGTGCGTCGCGAGTGCGCCCGCTACGCGACGCGCTTCAAGGACCTCCAGGCCGCGCAGTTTCAACGCTTGATGACCCTCGCCGACTACGACCACCCCTACCTGACCATGGCCCGCGAGTACGAGCAGTCGGTGCTCGAGGTGTTCGCCGACCTGATCGACCAGGGGTTGGTGTATCGCGACCTCAAGCCGGTGCACTGGTCGGTGGCCAACGAGACCGCGCTCGCGGAAGCCGAGCTCGAGTACTACGACCGCGACGACCCGTCGATCTTCGTCTGGTTCGACGCCAGCGATCCGCGCGCGGTCGCCAAAAGCTTCGCCGCCGACATGGATGTCGACGCGGCTGAGGGGATCGGCTTCCTGATCTGGACCACCACCCCTTGGACCCTGCCGGCGAACCTGCTGATCGCGGTGGGGGGGCAGGCCGACTACTCGCTGGCGCGTCTCGACGGCCGGCTGAGCGTGGTTGCCACCGCCCTGGTGCCGAAGGTGGCGGAGTCTCGCGGCATCGCGCCGAGCGCGGTCGAGGTCCTGGGCAGCGCCAAGGGCCGCGACCTGGTCGGCTTGCGGTATCTCCACCCCTTGATCGACCCCTTGGTAGCGGACGGTGCCGACAAGCCGTTCCGGATCGTCGCCGCCGACCACGTCACCCTCGACGACGGCACCGGTCTCGTCCACACCGCGCCCGGGCACGGCGCCGAGGACTACATGACCGGTCTCGCCGAAGGTGCGGCCATCTACTGCCCGGTGCGCGACGACGGCACCTACGACGAGACCGTGCCCGAGTGGCTACGCGGGCGCTCGATCTGGGACGCCAACCCCGAGATCGTCGAACGCCTCCGAAACTCGGGACACCTCTACCACCACCAGACGTTCCGCCATTCCTATCCGCACGATTGGCGATCCAAGACACCGGTGATCTTCCGCGCCACCGAGCAGTGGTTCGTGGCGGTCGACCGCCCGCTCCGCCGCGACCCACGCTCGCTGCGCGCCGCCGCGCTTGCGGCGGTCGACCAAGGCATCCGCTTCGTGCCGTCCTGGGGACGCTCGCGGCTACGCGGGATGCTCGAGGCGCGCCCCGACTGGTGCCTCTCGCGTCAACGTGCCTGGGGCCTGCCGATCCCAGCCTTCCGCACCGAGGCCGGCGAGATCTTCTTGACTGCCGCCTCGGTCCGGGCGATCGCCCGGGTGGTCGGCAACCAGGGCAGCGACGCCTGGTTCGAGCGCACACCGGCCGAGCTGCTCGCCGACTATCGTGCCGCGGACGACCCCGAAGCACCGCCCGACCTCGACCCCGCGACCCTGACCAAGCTCCACGACATCTTCGACGTCTGGTTCGAGTCCGGGTCCTCATGGAACGCGGTGATCCGCAAGCGCGACCTCGGCTACCCCACCGACCTGTACCTCGAAGGCTCCGACCAGCACCGCGGCTGGTTCCAGCTCAGCCTGTTGCCGGCGCTCGGGGTCACTGGCATCTCGCCATTCCGCACCTTGCTCACCCACGGCTTCATCGTCGACAAGGACAGCCGCAAGATGAGCAAGTCGATTGGCAACACTCTCGAGGTCGACGAGCTGCTCAAGGAGTTCGGCGCCGACGTCTGCCGCTGGTGGGTCAGCTCGCTCGCCTACGAGAACGACATCAAGGTCGATCACAACTTCTTCCAACTCGCCGGCGAGTCCTACCGCAAGGTCCGCAACACCCTCCGCTTCTTGCTCAGCAACCTCGCCGACTTCGATCCGCAACAGACTGCCGAACCACCGCCACCGGAGTCGATCGACGCTTGGGCTTTGTCGTGCGCGGCCGACCTACGGCGGCGAGTCTTCGCGGCCTGGGAGGCGTTCGACTTCCGGCAGTCCCACCTGCTGCTGTTCGACTTCTGCAACGACACCCTCTCCGCGATCTACCTGGACACAGTCAAGGATCGGCTGTATTGCGATCGGCCCGATTCGCCGCGTCGACGCCGCACCCAGCGGGCGATGTACGAGACCGCGCTCCTGCTCTGCGACTTGCTGGCGCCGATCCTCCCGCACACCGCCGACGAGGCGTACCGGTCGCTGACCGGAGTCGAGGACGACCTCCACACGGTGCACCTGCGGGTCGCCCACCAGATCCGCGTCGACGCCCACCCTGGCTGGGAGCGAGCGCTCGAGAGCCGCGATTCTGTGCTCAAGGCGCTCGAGGATGCGAAGGAGCGCGGCATCGAGAACAAGCTCGACGCCGGCGTGACGATTCCCGACCCCGAGCGAGCCCTTGTTCCCTTCCTTGCCGACCTCCCCGACCTGTTCGGCGTCTCGCGGGTCGGCCTGGACGCGACGGCGACTTCGATTGTGGTCGGTGACCTGCGCTCCGAGCCGCGCTGCGAGCGCTCATGGCGGCGAGACGAGAGCGTCCGCCTACGTCGCGACGGCGGCTTCCTCAGCGATCGCGACGCCGACGCCGTCGGCG
>JAQBHE010000137.1:0-4916 GCA_032128015.1 Holophagae bacterium | reverse complement strand
GCGGTCATTCTCGGCTCGCGCAGCGCCGAGCGCGCCGAGGCGGCGGCGGCCGAGCTCCGCGCCGGTCTCCGTGACAGCCTGGCCGGCGACGCTCGGGTCCGCGGCCTCGAGAACGCAGCGGCAGCGGCCGCGGCCGACGTGGTGGTGCTGACGGTCCCGTTCTCGCACCAACGCGGCAACCTCGAGGCGATCCGCGACGGTCTTAAGGGCAAGCTGCTGATCGACTGCACGGTACCGCTCCAGCCGCCCAAGGTAGCGCGGGTCCAGCTTCCCGCCGAGGGCTGCGCCGCGATGATCGCGCAACAGGCGGTCGGTGACGGCGTCGACGTGGTGTCGGCGTTCCACAACGTCGGTGCGGCCCACCTCAAGAGCGACCACGCGATCGACTGCGATGTCCTGGTCTTCGGCGACCGGGTCGAGGCTCGCGATCGCGCGATCGCGTTGGTCGAGGCTGCGGGGATGCGCGGCTGGCACGGCGGCCCGCTGGTGAACTCGGTGGCCGCCGAGGCCATGACCTCGGTCCTGATCGGCATCAACAAGCGCTACGGCATTCCCGGCGCCGGCATCCGGCTCACCGGCGAGCCGATCAAAACGCCCTGACCGCACCTTCCCGCCTTACGCTGTCGGCGCTTCCCGGGTTCCCGCTGGTCGGGCCCGGAGACGACCTTGTCGCGCTCACGCTCGAAGCGCTCGAGCGTACCGGCGAGACTCTGGGCGACGACGACGTCGTGGTGTTCGCCCAGAAAGTGGTGTCGAAGTCGGAGGGCCGGACGGTCGACCTGCGCACGATCACCCCTTCCCCACGGGCGATCGAGCTCGCCAAGGCAGTCGACAAGGATCCCCGGCTGGTCGAGGTGATCCTCGGCGAGTCGACCGAAGTGGTCCGTCACCGACTAGGCGTGCTGGTGGTAGCCCACCGCATCGGGCTGGTGCTCGCCAACGCCGGGGTCGATCACTCCAATGTCGCCGCGGACTCCAACGACGACCTCGCGCTCTTGCTGCCGGTCGACCCCGACCGCAGCGCGGCCATCCTGCGCCAAGGCTTTGCCAAGCGCTGTGCCGTCAATGTCGGGGTGTTGATCATCGACAGCCTGGGACGCGCGTGGCGTCGCGGTACCGTCGGTGTGGCGATCGGCGCCGCCGGAGTGGTCGCACTCTCGGACCAGCGCGGCGACCCCGACCTGTTCGGTCGCGAGCTGCGGGTCACCGAGGTCGGCCACGCCGACGAGCTCGCGGCTGCGGCGTCGGTGGTCATGGGCCAGGCGGACGAAGGCACGCCGGTGGTGCTGGTGCGAGGCGGCCGGCTTCCAGGGTCGCATCGCCCGGCTGCCGACCTCCAGCGGCCGAAGGCCGAGGACCTGTTCCGGTAGCAATACGTCGGGCCACTTCCGCCCGATATGCTCGGCGCCCACCGACCACGAGGAGCCGGACCATGGCCGACTGTGAGCTGTACGAGAACCCGCTATCCGGCAACTGTTACAAGGTGCGGCTGGTGATGTCGCAGCTCGCAATGCCGCTGCGGCGGGTCGCGATCGACACCAACGCTGGCGGCACCCGGACCCCGGAGTTCCTGGCACTCAACCCCAACGGCAAGGTGCCGGTGCTGCGCCTCGAAGACGGCACGGTGCTCACCGAATCGAACGCCATCCTTTGGTACCTAGCGAGCGGTAGCGCTCTCCTGCCCACAGTTCGGCTCGATCAAGCGCGAGTGCTCGAGTGGCTGTTCTTCGAGCAGTACAGCCACGAGCCCTACATCGCGACCCTGCGCAACTGGATCGCCTACGCCGGCAAGGCCGAGGAGAAAGCGGCGGAGATCGAGAGTGCGCGGCCCCGGGGCTACGCGGCGCTGGGGATCATGGAGCGCCGCCTCGAAGGGCACCCGTTCCTGGTCGGGGATCGTTACAGCATCGCCGACATCGCGCTCTATGCCTACACCCACGTCGCCGAGGAGGGCGAGTACGATCTCGCGGGCTTCCCAGCGGTCCGCGCCTGGATCGGTCGAGTGGCAGAGCAGCCCGGCCACTCCAAGATCACCGAGTAGAGGCATGGCAGTCACTCCATGACGGGGGGCGCCGCAACCGGCCGTGTGCTCGCGCTCTCGGGTGGGGTCGGCGGCGCCAAGCTGGCGGTTGGTCTGGCGCGGGTCGTCGGGGCCGAGCGGCTGACCGTCGTCTGCAACACCGGCGACGACTTCGAGCACTTGGGCCTGCACATCTCGCCGGACCTCGACTCGGTGATGTACGCACTCGCCGACAAGAGCGACGCCGAGCGCGGATGGGGTCGCGCCGACGAAGGCTGGCGCTTCATGGAGGCGCTCGGCGAGCTCGGCGGCGAAGACTGGTTCCGGCTCGGCGACCGCGACCTCGCCACCCACGTCGAGCGCAGTCGGCGGCTGGGCATGGGGGAGGCGTTGACCGAGATCACCGAGGAACTGTGTCGCGCCTTGGGCATCCTGCCGCGGGTGGCACCGATGACCAACGACCCGGTGCGCACGGTGGTCGTGACCGAGAGCGGCGAGCTCGCGTTCCAGCACTACTTCGTCCGCGATCGCTGCGTCCCGGCGGTGCGGGGCTTTCGCTTCGACGGCATCGCCACCGCGAGACCTTCCGCGCCGTTCTCCGAAGCGCTCGACGACCCCGCGCTCACGGCGATCATCATCTGCCCGTCGAACCCGTTCGTCAGTGTCGATCCGATCTTCGCGCTGCCCGGCATCGAACAGCGTCTGGGCGGGCGGCGAGCGCCGATCGTCGCGGTGTCGCCGATCGTCGGCGGTCAAGCGCTCAAGGGTCCGGCGGCCAAGATGATGGCCGAGCTGGGAATGCCTCAGACCGCGCTCGAAGTGGCGCGTTACTACGCCGGGCGACGACTGCTGGACGGTCTCGTGATCGATCACCTCGACGCCGGACTCGAGACGGCGATCCGCGATCTCGGAGTCGCGGTGCTGGTCACCCAGACCGTCATGACGTCGGTCGAGGACAAGACCACGCTAGCCACGGAGTGCCTCGTTTTCGCGGCCGGGCTCGAGACGACTCCGTGATAGCGTTCCTCTGCTTCCGCGCGGTCCCCGTCTGAAGGGAACGTCGCCCACGCCCCGTTCGAAGGGCCTGTCGGGCTCGGTCGCTGCATTCGCGGCGCCGGGTCCTTGCGAGACGTTTCCCGATGTGGGCCGCAGTACCGGTCAAGAACCTCGACGCCGCCAAGAACCGGCTCCGCGGCGTGCTACGCGCAGCCGATCGAGCGCGACTCGCGACCGCGATGCTCGAGGATGTGCTGGACGCACTGGCGGCGAGTACTCGCCTCGACGGCGTTCTGGTGGTCTCGAGCGACGCGCGGGTGCGGGCGCTTGCCGAGGATCGCGGCATGGCGACTCTCGAGGAACCGTCCCCGCCGCAAGCAACGAACGGCGGCGGTCTGCCGCGTGACGCCGCGCTCAACGCCGCCCTCGAGGCCGCCGCTGTCGACCTCGGCCGTCGTGGCGCCGACGCCCTGATCGTCGTCCCGAGCGACGTGCCGATGGTGTCGAGCGTCGAGGTCGACCTGATCGCCCAGGCGCTCGTCGACCCCGGCCCGGCGGTGATCGTGGTGCCCGATCGTCGCGGCACGGGGACCAACGCCCTCGCCTGCCGGCCGCTCCGAGTGATCGGATTCCGATTCGGACCCGACAGCGCGCTTCGCCATCGCGCCGCCGCTGAGCGCGTTGGCGTTGCCTGGCTGGCGCTGTCGTTGCCCGGTCTCCAACTCGACATCGACGACGCCTGTGACCTCGAGCGGCTCGCCGAAAGCCCCGGTACCAGCCGTGCCCAGCGATTGCTCGCGACACTCGGATTCCCGCATCGCGCCCACCCGGACGCGACCGCTGCCGGAGTCCGCTTCGAAAGGACCGCGACATGAATGCGACCGCGAAGCCAGACTCGTTCGCGAAACCCGATTCGTCCGACCTCGCCAACCTGATCGCGAGCTCGCTCGAGGGCCCGCCGAGCGACGCCGACGCCCTGCGTCTTGCCAGCGCCACCGACCTCGCAGCTCTGTGCGCCGCCGCCGCCCAGCTTCGCGATCGCGCCCACAGGAACGGCGTCTCGTACTCGCGGAAAGTGTTCATTCCGCTCACCCACCTGTGCCGCGACATTTGCCACTACTGCGTGTTCGCCCAGCCACCGGTGCCCGGCGAAGCGGCGTACATGACCCTCGACCAGGTGCTCGAGGTCGCCCGTCGCGGCGCCGCCGCCGGCTGCAAAGAAGCGCTGTTCACCCTTGGCGACAAGCCCGAAGAGCGGTGGAGCGCCGCTCGCGATGGTCTGCGCACACTCGGGCACGATTCCACGCTTTCGTACCTGCGCGAGGCCGCAAACGCGGTGCTTCGCGAGACCGGGCTGCTCCCTCACCTCAACCCAGGCCTGATGACCGCGGACGATCTCGCGGCGCTGCGTCCGGTGGCGGCGTCGATGGGGATCATGCTCGAGAGCGTCTCGGACCGGCTCCATGAAAAGGGTCAGGCTCACTACGGTTGCCCCGACAAGGTGCCGGCCCGCCGTCTCGAGACCCTGCGCCTCGCTGGTGAGGCGCGCGTGCCGTTCACCTCGGGAATCTTGATCGGCATCGGCGAGAACCGCCGCGAGCGGATCGAGGCACTGCTAGCGATCCGGGACGTGCACCGCGAGTACGGCCACATCCAGGAAGTGATCATCCAGAACTTCCGGGCCAAACCGAACACCCGCATGGCGGATTCCCCCGAGCCCGACCTCGACGATCTCTTGTGGACGATCGCCGTGGCGCGTCTGATCTTCGGTCCGGAGATGAACATCCAGGCGCCGCCGAACCTCAGTCCGGGCGCGCTCGCTGGGATCGTCGCAGCCGGGATCAACGATTGGGGCGGGGTGTCGCCGGTGACTCCCGACTTCGTCAACCCCGAGGCGCCG
>JAQBHE010000136.1:0-6894 GCA_032128015.1 Holophagae bacterium | reverse complement strand
ACATCCTGCTCGGCAAAGCGGTCGAGTCCGAGATCGAGACCCCAGCGCGCTGCCCCGAACCGCCGCTCAGCCTCGCCGATCCGAAGTCGGTGGAGCGCGCGCTCGAGGTGCTGCGCAGCGCCGAACGACCGCTGGTGATCGTCGGCAAAGGCGCCGCCTACGCGCGCGCCGAGAGCGAGGTCCGCGCCTTCGTCGAAGAGACCGGCTTGCCGTTCCTGCCGACCCCGATGGGCAAGGGGGTGATCGCGGACGACCACCCGTTGTCGGTGTCGCCGGCACGCTCGTTCGCGCTCGAGAACGCCGACGCGGTGCTGTTGATCGGCGCCCGGCTCAACTGGATCCTCCACTTCGGTCTGCCGCCGCGGTTCGCCCGCGGCGTCAAGGTGGTGCAGATCGACATCGCCGCCGAGGAGATCGGTCACAACGTCGCCACCGAGGTCGGATTGGTGGGCGATGCGCGGGCGGTGATGGCGCAGCTCAACGCCGGTCTCGCGGCCGCCTCCTGGAGCCACCGCGCGGACTCGCCATGGCGCATAGCACTCGACGAAGCTGCCCAACACAACCGAGCGGCCGTCGAGGCGATGATGGCCGACGACCGCGAGCCGATGGGCTACTACCGGGTGCTCCGCGAGATCCGCGACCGCCTGCCGCACGACGCCACGGTGATCGCCGTGGGCGCCAACACCTTGGACATCTCGCGGACAGTCATCGCCAACAACGAGCCGCGGCGGCGGCTCGACGCCGGCAGCTTCGGCACCATGGGGGTGGGTCTCGCGCTCGCGATCGCGGCCGCGGTGGTCGACCCGGCGCGCAAAGTGGTGGCGATCGAAGGCGACTCGGCGTTCGGGTTCTCGGGGATGGAGGTCGAGACCGCGTGTCGCTATCGGCTACCGATCACCTTCATCGTCATCAACAACAACGGCATCGGCGGCGGGGTCAGCGAGCTCGACCCGAGCAAGCCGGTGCCGACCTTCGTCTACACTCCTGGCGCGCGCTACGAAAAGGTGATCGAGGCATTCGGCGGCCTGGGCTTGTTCGTCGACCGGGTTGCCGACCTCGGTCCGGCACTCGAGCGCGCGCTGGCCTGTGACCGGCCGAGTCTGGTCAACGTGTTGATCGACCCCAAGGCGGCGCGCAAGCCGCAGAAGTTCGCCTGGCTCACCCGCTGACCCAAGAACCTCGCTGACCCAAGAACCACTGAGCGCAGAACGACGGCGCTGACTCAGGAGCACAGGAGCACCCCGTTGAGAGAATCCCTCGCCATCGGACTCGCTGCCGAGCGCAGCTACTCGGTGACCCCGGAGATGTCGCCGGCCCATCTACCGGTACAGGTGCTGTCGACGCCATCGATGATCCAGCTCATCGAGAGCGCCTGCCTCGAGCTCGCCCAGCCCCACCTCGATCCTGGTGAGACCACCGTCGGCATCCACGTCAACGTCTCGCACACCGGCAAAGCGAGCGCTGGCGAGACCGTCGAGGTGCGAGTCCGTCTCGCCGAGATCGATCGCCGGAGACTGCAATTCGAGATCGCGGTCGACTCGCCGCGAGGCCCGATCTCGACCGGCACCCATCAACGAGCGGTGATCGACACCAGCCGTTTCACCTGAGCCCAGGACTGTCGAGGAGTCATGAGAATGGAACTGGACCGCCCACTTCCTTCACCGCCCCGAGGGCTGCTCGGGCTCGCAGCGCCGCGAGACACCCACCGGGCGACCGTGTTCTTGGACCCCGACGTGCTGCGCGCGCTCCAGCTCCGAGCGGCGCGCACCGGCATCAGCGTGTCCGTGATCGTCAACGAGGCGGTGCGTCGGCGCCTGACAGATTGCCCGTCTGCAAACAACGATCTCGAACGACCGTTGGAGGAATGGCCGCCGATTGAGTCCTGATCTTCGGGCCCAATGGAGAGGATCGGCGAAGGGACGCGCGCAAGGCTCGAGCGATGAAGCGGACGATCCTCGAAGCGAGCGCGCTCGCGTTGCTCGGTGTTGGGGCCGCGCTGGCGCAGGAGACGGCGGTCAGCCAGCCAGGTTTGACCGCGATCGAAGCGATCGCCGAGCGGCCGTCCCACGCTGAGTGCCATGCCTCCACCGTGGTCGAGGCCGCGCCCGGCCGACTGGTCGCCGCGTGGTTCGGCGGCACCGAGGAGGGGCACCCCGATGTCGCGATCTGGCTCGCGCGCAAACGCGGCGACCGGCCGTGGTCGACACCGGTAGCGGTGGCCGATGGCGTCGCGAGTCCAGCCGCCGACGGCGCGACCGCGAACCGCTATCCGACCTGGAACCCGGTCCTGTTCGCACCCCAGCCCGGACGCCTGCTGTTGTTCTACAAGGTTGGCCCCAGTCCACGTGAATGGTGGGGAGCGGTCCGCGAGTCCAAAGACGGCGGCCGTTCATGGGGTCCGCCGACGCCGATGCCCGAGGGTTTCCTCGGACCGATTCGCAACAAACCCCTGCTGTTGGCGGACGGCGTATGGCTCGCCGGCTCGAGCACCGAGACCCGCAAGGGGAAAGTCGGGCGGACCCGCGACGTCTGGCAAGTGCACTTCGAGCGCAGCGACGATCGCGGCCAGAGTTGGCAGCGATCGTCCCCGCAGCCGCTGGGAATCCCCGAGGATGGCCAGATCCAAGCGATCCAGCCGACCCTGCTCCGCCATCGCGACGGCAGCATTCAAGCGCTGTGCAGGAGTCAGAGCGGTTTCGTGGTCGAGACCTGGTCGACCGACGACGGTCGCACCTGGAGCCCGCTCACCGCCACTTCCCTGCCGAACCCGAACGCGGCCATCGATGCGGTGTCGCTTCGCGACGGTCGCTTCGTGCTGGTTTACAACCCGCTCGTCCGCGATCGCGGGCGCTGGGTTGGCTCGCGACGCCGGCTCGATGTCGCGGTCTCGGACGACGGCCACACTTGGCGACCAGCCCTCGTCCTCGAGTCGGACCCGCAAGTCGAGGAGGGCGGCGCGCCACCCGGGGAGTACTCGTACCCGGCGGTGATCGAGGCTAGCGACGGCAGAGTCCACGTCACCTATACCTGGCGTCGTCGCAACATCCGCCACGCGGTGATCGACCCGACGCGGCTGGTACCGCGTGACCCGTGACCCAGACTGCCTCGCTCCCTTCGGTCTCATTCGGCTGAACCACGATGGCGACCTCTGCCCTGTTGGTGCTCGCGGTGCTCGCGGCCTGCGTCGTCGCATCCGAGGTGCTGACGCGTCGCACCGCGCTCCGCCACCTCGGCACTGCTCTGGTGGTGATCGTGCTCACCGCGGTGGTCGCCAATCTGGGGATCATCCCCACCGGCACCGCCGACGTGCCGCTCTATGGCGCGCTCTTTGGCGAGGTGGCCTGGCTCTCGATCTTCTGGCTGCTGCTCGGCGTCAACCTGAGATCGGTCCTGGGCGCCGGACGGGTGATGATCGCGCTGTTCCTGGTGGGCTGCGTTGGCACCATGGCCGGCGCGGTGGTCGGAATGTGGGCGATCGACGGCGCGCAACGCCTCGGCGCCTCCTCCGACGTCCTCGCCGGCATGTTCACCGGCACCTACACCGGCGGCAGCATCAACTTCATCGCCATTGCCTCGCACTATCGGCTGACCGACGGCGCGACCCTGGTCGCCGCGAACGCGGTCGACGCCGCAATGACCACGGTGTGGATGGCGGTGACCCTGGCAGTGCCGCGATGGCTGGGAAAACGCCCATGGCTCGCAAAGCACCAGGGCGTGGTTCGCAACCAAGCGCTCGGTGCCGATCACGGAACCGACGACGACACCGAGACCGTCCACCCGATCGACCTCGGGATCCTGCTGTTTCTGGGCGCGGCGGCGGTATGGGCCTCGCAGCAGCTCGAGTCGTGGTCGGCGCACGCCCTCGGGGTCGCGATTCCCGGGATCCTGATCCTGACCACCATCGCCCTCTTGCTTGCTCAGGTCCCGGCAGCCGGACGACTCCGCGGGGCGCGGCTACTCGGGATGTTCGGGGTCTATCTGTTCCTGGCGGTGATCGGTGCGCTATGCGACATCAAGGCGCTGATCGAGAGCGGCGCGCTCGGCGCCAGCATCCTGGCCTTCGTCACCGTGCTGCTGGTGGTCCACGGCGTGATCCTGTTCGGCGTAGCCGTGGCGTTGCGGCTCGATCCCGACATCGCCGCAGTGGCGAGCCAGGCCAACATCGGTGGCGGCGCGAGCGCGTTGGCGCTCGCGCGGAGTCTGGGACGAGGAGACCTGGTTCTACCCGCCATCCTGGTCGGTTCGCTCGGCAGCGCCCTCGGCACCTACCTCGGGATCGCGGTCACCACGTTCCTGCCGGGCGGCTGAGGATACGACCGCTGGGTTCGGCTCGTTCCAGAGGTCTCCAGAGATAGAGGTCTCTAGAGATAGAGGTCTCTAGAGATAGAGTCCCCGCGGTCCGGCGCGCCACTCGCCGAACCGAAACCTGCACCCGGAAAACCATTTGTTCGCCCTCGGATCCCCGCGCCCACCGACCCCGAGTCGGCTGCTGCTGCTGGCGTTGGTGCTCGCGGTCCTGGGAATCCTGGACTGGTACTTCGGAGCCGAGCTCTCGTTCGCATTGTTCTTCCTGATCCCGGTCGTGCTCGCAGCCTGGCATTCCTACCGCTGGGCGGGGCCGTCGATGGCCTGGTCTGCCGCCGCCGTTTGGTTGGTCGTGGAGGCCGGCTTCGGGCGGCCCTACGCGAACCAGTTCAACCTCTTCTGGAACGGCGCGACCCGCCTCGGGATCTTCCTGCTGGTCGCGCTGCTGCTCCGCGAGCTCCGCGACCGGCTCCAAGCCGAGACCCGGCTGGCGCTCCAAGACGCCCTCACCGGCCTCGGCAACTCGCGGATGTTCGAACGTCTGCTCGACGCGGAGCTGTCGCGTGCGCGCCGCCATCAAACACCAATCTCCTTGGCGTTTTTTGACCTCAACGGCTTCAAGAAGTTGAACGACCGTCTCGGTCATGCCGTCGGCGACGAAGCGCTGAGACTCGTCGGCGAGACCATCGCAACCAATACCCGGACCTCCGACGCATCGGCACGCCTGGGCGGCGACGAGTTCGCAGTTCTACTCGCGGAGGCTGGAGCCGCGCAGGGGAAGCAGGCGACCGAGAAGCTGGTGGAGACCATGAACCGGCAATTCGCCGAATCCGACTGGAATCTGACCGTGAGCGCCGGCGTCGCCACCTTCCTCGCCTTGCCGAGCACCGGGAATGAGTGCCTCCAACAGGCCGATCGCCTGATGTACGACGCCAAGCGCGAGGGCGGCACCGTCGTCAAGCAAGCGGTGTTCGAGTAACCGACGCATCGTTCAGGGCCCTCGCCCGGCGACGTGGTCGTCGAGCAGCGGCAGGGCGAGCTCGAGCCACGCGCAAAGCTCGGGACGGGTGTCTCGAGGATCGATCAGGTCGTGGACCGCGAACGATTCGGCGCGCGGGAACGGGCTCCGTCGTCGTCCGAGCTCTTCTTCGAGCTCGGCCCGCTTCTTCTCGGGGTCGGCGGCGGCGGCGATCTCGCGACGGTAAGCCACCGCGACCCCGCCCTCGATCGGCAGCGCTCCGGTCTCCGCAGACGGCCAAGCGAGCACCAAACCCCCGGGACCGAAGTGGGCCGCGGCAGCCACGCCGTATGCCTTGCGCACGATCACCGAAGCCCAGGGCACGGTCGAGCGGACGGTCGCCGCAATCGCCTCCATGCCGTGGCGGATCGTGCCCGAGCGCTCCGACGCGCTGCCGATCATGAACCCCGGCTCGTCGACGAAGCTGAGCACCGGCAGGTGGAAAGTCTCGCACAGCCCGAGAAACCGCCGGAGCTTCTGCGCGCCGTCGGCGTCCATCGCGCCACCGAGATGATGGGCGTCGTTGGCGATCACCCCGACCGGAACACCGGCGAGACGGGCAAGGGCAGTGATCTGCGAACGACCATAGCCCGGCGTCAGCTCGAAGACGCTGCCGCGATCGAGCACCGCCTCGAGCACCGCGCGCATGTCGTACAGCCGCCGCCGGTCGCGCGGCACAGCGTCGAGCAGGCTGTCCTGCCGCCGCTCGGGACTGTCGCCGGCCGTCGGAGCCCGGCGGGGCGGCAGCTGCCGACTGTTGGTTGGCAGGTAGCCGAGGAAGCGCCGGATCATCCCGAGCGCCTGGTCTTCGTCTTCGGCGACGTTGTCGACCACGCCACTCGAACCATGGACCTGGGCGCCACCGAGCTCGTCCTTGGTCTTGCGCTCGCCGAGTGCGCGCTCGACCAACGCCGGTCCTCCGATCAAGACCTGCGAGCTGTGCCGGGTCATCACCGCGAAATGGGAGGCCACTAGCCGCGCCGCCGGGAACCCGGCAACCGCGCCAAGCGCCGCCGAGGCCACCGGCGCCACTTCGAGCAACCGGACGATCGGCAAAAAGCGCGGCGGCGCGAAGACCGGCTCGCCGACCGGACGCGATGCTGCGGCCTTGCCGCCGGTACCGGTAACGCTGCCACCGCCGCCCTCGAGCAAGCGCACGAGCGGCAGCCGGTAGCGCAGCGCCATCTCTTCAGACCAGATGCTCTTGCGCAGCCCCGCCGGCGACGGCGAACCGCCGCGTTGGGTGAAATCCTCGCCACCGACCACGCAGCGTCGGCCGTCGATCAACGCGCTGCCGAGCACGAAGTTGGCGGGATTGAACGCGATCAGCCGGCCGTCGTCGTCAACCTCCGAGTGGCCCGCTTGCGGCCCTTGCTCGCGAAACGTCCCCGAGTCCACCAAACGCTCGATACGCTCGCGGACCGTCAGCCGCTCGCGGCCGTGCTGGCGCTCGACGGCCTTAGTACCGCCGAGCTCGAGCGCCCGCGCCTTGCGCTCGCGGATCTCGTCGGTTTCTCGCTTCCAGGTCACACTCGGTGGTGTCAGCCGGCGGTATCAGGGGTTCCCAGACG
>JAQBHE010000135.1:0-13308 GCA_032128015.1 Holophagae bacterium | reverse complement strand
CCACGCGCTCCCGGGCCGGTCGCTAACGCGGAGCTATAAGCCCGATCCGGTCCTCGGGCTTCGCAACGAACCCGTCTCCGGTTCGCGTCCTCCGGTTCGCCCCGAGCCGGTCCGCCGGCTCGCAACGAACCGGTCTTCCGGTTCGCCCCGAGCCGGTCCGCCGGCCAGCAACGAGACCGGTCTGCCGGTTCGCGTACGCCCCGAGTCGGTCTTCCGACTCGCAACGAACCGGCATCCGGTTCGCCCCGAGCCGGATGCCGGTTCGCATGGCACAGTGCTCGCATAGAATCGGGGCGAGCAGGACATCGCGCCGCCTCGCACGAAGGCGACCACGATGTCTCCCCCAACCCCCCGAGAACGCGCAGCGACTCGCTGCTTTAGGCGTTCCTCGCCCCTTTTTCCCCCGACAATTTCCCGAGGTCAACTGGATGGATAGGTCCGCTCTTTGGTGGGCAGGCGCCATTGTGGCCGCGTGGGTCCTTTTGGCGTCGGACCCTCAGACCGTGGCCACCTCGGTGCTGGACGACGCTCCCGGGCGGCCACACCCTGAGGAAGTGCTGCTCTTCGAGGAGCTGGCGCAGTGGGTGGGTCGCGGCGACGGCGATTCCCTTGCGCCATTCCCCGGCGATTCGTCGCTGGCAGTCTCGGTCCGTTCGCGCTCCGAGAGCTTCGCGTTGTTCTGCGCGCCGGTCGGCGAAGGCGCAAGACGCGCGGTTTTTCGCGAGGTGCCGTTCGCGTCAGAGATCGAGCGGGCGGCGCGCCGCCACCGCGTCGATGCCTTCCTGGTTGCGGCGATGATTGACACGGAGTCGTCCTTCGACCCACTGGCGATCTCGTCGCAAGGAGCCCTAGGACTGATGCAGATGATGCCCGAGACGGCTCGCGGCCTGGGGGCGGCCGACGTGTGGAATCCGGCGCAGAATGTCGAGGCCGGAGCCCGTTACCTCGGACAGCTACTGCGCCGCTACCGCGAGGACCTGCCACTAGCCCTGGCCGCCTACAACGCTGGCCCGGGCACCATCGACCGCTACGGCGGCGTGCCGCCGTTCGCCGAGACCCGGTCCTACGTCGATCGGGTGCTGCGCCGCTACCTCGACTATCGGCAGAGCCTCTGGCAACGAGCGGTCGAGACCGCTTGGTTCGGGGCCGGCGACAGCGCCCCGGGGGTCGTGCCGAGCCGAGATCGAAAGCCCTGGGCCTGGAGCGAAGCGGCACGATAGGTGGCGCTGCTCCTGCTCGCTGCCACGAAACCGAAAGTCCCTGTGCCTCGCCCGACGCGAGTGCCCGAGAACGAGTGCCCGAGAACCGTCTCAGGACGCGGCGGTCCTACTTACCGTCCTTGAGCTCGGGGGCCTCTTCGTTCTTGAGGCCTTTGCGGAAATTCTTGATCCCTTCGCCGAGGCCGCGACCGAGCTGCGGCAGCTTCGATGCGCCGAAGATGACAATGATGATCGCGAAGATGATCAGGAGCTCGCTGGTTCCTAGGCTTCCCATGTCTGTTGCCTTCCTTGCCTTGTCGGCTCCCGTGGCGGCCGATCCGTTCGGTTGGCCGAAGTCATCCAGATCGCCATGTTATCAGACCCCGGAGTCGTTGGCAGTCTTGGACCTGAAACGAGAGAAGGGGCCAGTGAATCGCCGGCTGGTCCAAGACTGCTGCTCCCGCTCACCGCCCGCGCCCCGTGAATCTTGACTCGCGGGCAGCAGGTTCCGGCGCAGAAGCGTCGAGCGGGTCGAGCTCGTTGCGGAGCGCAGCCACCAGTCCAGAGGTCTCGGGCACCACGGCGAGATGCCCGAGGGCGCGATCGAGGGTCGGCGGGATCAACGGCAAGTAGCGATCAGAGCCGGCTTGGGCGAACGCCAAGTAGGTGCCGATGATCTTGAGGCAGCGCTGGGCGGAGACGCGGGCCAGATCGAGCGCAGCGCCGGGGATTCGGTCGGCCTGGGCCTGTCTCGACTGCTCAGCGTTGAGTCGCAGACTGTCGTTCCACAGCGAGCCCAGGTCATAGCCGACCGGACCGAGACGAAGGTCTTGGTGGTCGATGACGCCCAGGCGGTCGTCGTCCAACACCATGAGGTTGCGGGCCATGAAATCGCGGTGGCAGGGGACGCGGGGACTGCGGTCAATCGCATGGCAGAGCTCGTCGAGGGCGCCGCACAGATCATGGGCGAGGGCCCTGCACTTGACCTTGGGCTCGAGGAACAACCTCCAGGTGAGGTCGATCTCGCGCGCGAGGACGGCGAAGTCGAGCGGCGGGTTGAGCGCTGCGACCTGTTCGCCAGGCTGCTGGCCGATCCGGATCGCGATCTCGGCCGCCACCCGGTACAGCCGCGCCGCGCGCGCACTGCCATGCGCGATCGTGAACAGGCTCTCGGTTCCGAGGTCCTCGACCAACATCAGCTCGCCTGCTGGGTCGGTCGCCACGATCGCGGGCACTCGGACCTCCGACCGCTCGAGCCATCGCGTGGTCGCTTGAAACCGCAAGAAACTCGAATGCAATTCCGGCGGGTAAGAGGTGACGATCCAGGTGCCGGGTGCCGGGCGAGCCCGGATGCGGAAGTAGCGACGGGGCGAGACGTCGCCCGCGAGCGTCTCGATCGTCGTGGGCTCGATGCGCTCACGGACCAGCCACTCCCGGATCCTCGCGAGCAGCGCCCGGTCGTGCTCCTGGGCCCCCGAGCTCGAAGTGGCGTCTGGCATGCTGATGAGCCTGACGGTGGCGTTCGTGGCGGCCGCCAAGCGAGCGTGAATCTAGCAGTCCGGGGCTCCTGGGACGGGGCCAGGTCCAATCTCAACAAGGGTTTGACGCGATTGACACCGGTCGAGTGCGGGCAGGATAATCGGCAACCCACGTGGCAGAGCCCAAGCGCATAGAGCCCAAGCGCATAGAGCCAGAACGAATGGAGAATGACCTGGACAACCGGCTTCGCCAACTCCTCGAGCAGCTGAGCGAGAAACTCTGCGATGTCATTGCGGAGTCCCCCGATGTCGGCGACAAGCTGGCCGAGATTCGCGGCGCCGGCTACTCCCTCCATTTGCTCCTCGACTGCAAGCGCAGGCGCAGCGAATCGGGTTGGACCTCGCGGCGACCGCTGGCGCCGGCCCCGCCCGGGACGTTCCGGATCAACGCCGCCGACCTGACGTTGCTACGCTCGCTGGGAATCGATCCGACTCGTCGTTGCCGCAGCCGTCGCAGCCGGGTGAATCCCGAAGACTCCACCAACGCCGCGAGCGAGCCGACCGCCACCGACTGACCGGCGGACCGGCCGGGTGTCCACAGCCGCGAACGGCAGTCGCCAACCGATGAGCACCCCGTCGGCGAGCAACGAGAGCGCGGTCGACGGACCGACAGACGCGATGTCTGGCTCCAGGTCAGCGCCCATGCCGAAGCCGAGCCTGCTGGGGCACACGCCGGACCGCCTTGCTGGCGAGCTCGAATCGTGGTCCCTGCCGGGCTTCCGGATTCGCCAGCTCTACCGGGCCCTGCATCGCCAGCGAGTCGTGGAGCTCGAGGCGATCACCGCTCTCGACCGGCCGCTGCGTCGTCGTCTCGATGACGCATTCAGTATCGCGAGGCCAGGAGTCGTCGGGACCTCTGACTCGGGCGACGCCACCACCAAGCTGCTCTTCGCCCTCGCCGACGGCGCGACCGTCGAGGCGGTCGACATCCCAGAGCCGGGCCGTCGCACCCTGTGCGTCTCCAGCCAGGCCGGCTGCGCACTCGGATGTCGCTTCTGTGTCACTGGCTTCTGGGGCGCCGGCCGAGACCTCGACGCGGGCGAGATCGTGGGCCAGGTCTACGCCGCTCTCGACCGGCGGCCGCTCGCCGAAGAACGGTTGCACCTGGTGCTCATGGGCATGGGGGAGCCGCTGCTGAACCTCGCCGCGGTCCACGATGCGCTCATCGTCCTCAGCGCCACGGTTTCGTGGCGCCGGATCACGGTGTCGACGGCGGGCGTGGTTCCCGGGATCCTGGAGATGGCGCGTTGGCAGGAACGTCCCAACTTGGCGGTATCACTGCACGCACCCGATGACCGGCGACGCAGCGACCTGATGCCGATCAACCGCAAGTACCCGCTCGCTGCGCTGTTGGATGCGATGCGCGCTTACCCCGCGACCCGGCGGCGGCCGCTGTTCATCGAGTACACGCTGATTGCCGGGTGGAACGATCGGGTCGCCGACGCCGGGGCGCTGGAGGCCCTGCTCCGGGACCTACCGGTCAAGGTCAACTTGATCCCGCTCAACCCGGATCCGGTGCTCGGCGCCGACTTGCAGCCCCCGTCGGAAGGCGTGGTGAGTCGCTTTCGCCAAGAACTGGTTCGACGCGGCATGCGCGCGAGCGTTCGCCGCCCTCGCGGTGATGACGTGTCGGCAGCCTGCGGCCAGCTCCGCGGCCGGCCGCTTTCGACGGCGCGCTCCGACGAGTCAGGAACCGCGGCGCCAGATCACCGCTAGGTTGCGGCCGCCGACCTGCGGCATCCTGCCGCCGACCTGCGGCATCCTGCCGCCGGGCATCTTGCCGCCGTTGCCCGCTCCGCGACGGTGGCTCCACCAGCGTTCGGGGTGGCAGCCGGTGCAGCTCGAGACCAGGCGCACGTCTTCTACCCCGGCTTCCGCCAACTGTGCGACGGCTGCCCCAGCGAGGTCGAGGTGCGGGCGGCCAGAGCCGGCTGTGACGACGTCGGCCGAGCTCGCGGCCGCCACCCGCGCGGCGACATCCTCCCCGACCTCGTAGCAACAGGCACCCATCGCCGGACCGACCCACGCCACCAGGTCAGCGGCAGCATCCGGCTGGCTCGAGACCGCCGCCGCCACCAGTCGACCGGCCAGACCGCGCCAACCGGCGTGGACTGCGGCGATCGCCCGCGGGCCACCGAGCAGGACCGGCACGCAGTCGGCGGTGTACACCACCAGGCCGAGGTTGCGGGCGGTGGTCCACAGGCCGTCGGCCTCGACGATCTTGTCGGGGTCGGCAACGACCACGTCCGCCGAGTGCACTTGGCGGTTCCAGGCGAGGGCCCGTGGGGCCGTCCGGCAGGCCGAGGCAACCGCTGCCTCGGGGGCGATCGAGCGCGGCGCCGCCTGGCGCCCAAGGAACACGACCTCGATGCCCCGAACGTGGTCGACGATCGCGCCGTCTTCGCCCTCGCGGTGCCGCGCTCGCTTCATCAGTCGCTCCATCCCCGATCAGGCTAGCCGACTCGGCGCATCGACCGCTAGCGCGGGCTGCTAGACTGCCAGCCGTCGCGGGACTACGTGTCGTTGGCCGGCGGAGCTCGGAGCGCGCTGCGCTCGTCCGGAACCCCTCACCATGGATTTCGAAGCGGTGGTCGGACTGGAAGTCCACGTCCAGCTCAAGACCGCCACCAAGATCTTTTGCCGTTGCAAGCACGAGTTCGGCGGCGAGCCGAACTCGCAGGTGTGCCCGGTTTGCCTCGGCTACCCAGGCACCCTGCCCGTGCTCAACCGCCAGGCGGTGCAGCTCGCGGTGCGTCTGGCGCTGGCCCTCGGTTGCCGGGTTCGACCACGGTCGGTGTTCGCGCGCAAGAACTACTTCTACCCCGATCTTCCGAAGGGCTACCAGATCAGCCAGTTCGAGGAGCCGCTTGCCGACGGCGGCTCGCTGCCGCTCTACGGCGGTGGCCGCCGGATCGCCTTGCGTCGGTTGCATCTCGAGGAAGACGCCGGCAAGCTGCTGCACCAGACGCCAGGTGGCGGCTCGCTGCCGGGCAAGAGCCTGATCGACTTCAACCGTTGCGGGGTGCCGCTGGTGGAGATCGTCTCCGAGCCCGACCTGGGCTCGCCCTCCGAAGCCCACGACTTCCTGCAGTCCCTCCATCAGCTGCTGCGCTACACCGAGACCAGCGACGCCAATATGGAGGAGGGAAGCCTACGCTGCGACGCCAACGTGTCGTTGCGGCGGCGCGGCGAGACAGCGCTGGGCACCAAGGTCGAGGTCAAGAATCTGAACTCCTTCCGCAATGTCGCCCGTGCTCTCGAGCATGAGATCGAGCGCCAAACCGCGTTGCTCGAGGCCGGCGATGAGGTCAGTCAAGAGACCCGCGGGTTCGACGCCGCGACCGCGCTGACCCGGTCCCTCCGAGGCAAGGAGGAGGCCCACGACTATCGCTACTGTCCCGATCCCGACCTGCCACCGGTGATCGTCTCCGCCGAGCGCCAGCGGGAGTTGCGCGAGGCCCTTCCAGAGCTACCCTGGGAACGTCGGCAGCGGTTCGCAGAGAGCTTTGGGCTTTCGGCCGGCGACGCTTTGGTTCTGAGCTCGAGCCGCGAGCTCGCGGACTACTTCGAGGCGGCGCTGTCGGGGTCCTCGGCGACTGCCAAGGGGGTCGCCAACTGGACCATGTCGGATCTGCTCCGCGAGCTCAAGGCGCGTGACGTCGCCCTCGATGCTGCGCCCGCGCCCGCGCGCCTCGCGCGCTTGGTTGCGATGGTCGAGGATGGCGCGGTGTCCTCGACCGCAGCGCGCGACGTCTTTGGCGAGATGTGGAGCGGCGACGAAGAGCCGGCGCTGGTGATCGAGCGGCTCAACCTCGGCCAAGTACAAGACCGCAGTACTCTCGACGCCTGGGTCGACGAGGTCCTGGCGCTCCATCCCGGGCCGGTCGCCCAGCTCCGTGCCGGCGAGGACAAGGTGTTGGGATTCCTGGTGGGTCTGGTGATGAAGAGATCAGAAGGGCGAGCCGATCCGGTGGCGGTGCGGCGGCTGCTCCGCCGGGCGGTGGTCGGAACCGCCGCGAGCGACCCCGGTACGTGATCGAGTTCTACAGCGTCACCAAGCGCTACCCGGGTGGTCAGGCGGCGCTCGACGGCGTCTCGTTCCGACTCGCCGCCGGCGAGTTCGTCTTCCTCACAGGATCGAGCGGCGCCGGCAAGACCACACTGCTACGGCTGATCTACCGCGAGGAACTGCCCTCGGACGGGCAAATCCTGGTCAACGGCCGCAACGTCGCGGAGCTGCCGTTGCGCAAGGTGCCGTACCTGCGCCGCTCGATCGGCGTGGTGTTTCAGGACTTTCGGCTGATTCCCCGCAAGACGGTGTTCGAAAACGTCTCGTACTTGCCCCGGATCCTCGGCGCCTCTCCCCGTCGGCAGCGCGAGGTGGCATTCGATGCGTTGCGCCAGGTCGGGCTGGCACACCGGCTCAGCGCCTTTCCGCGCCAGCTCTCGGGAGGCGAGCAGCAACGGGTGGCGGTGGCGCGGGCGTTGGTCAACCAACCGGAGATCCTGCTCGCCGACGAGCCCACGGGTAACTTGGATCCCGACCTCGGACTCGAGATCCTCAAGCTGCTGGTCACGATCCAGCGGCGCGGCACCACGGTCTTTCTCGCCACCCATGATCGCCAGACGATCGAGCACTTCGGCGGTCGCTTGTTGGTGCTCGATCGCGGACGCTTGATCGAGGATCGCCGGGTCGAGGGACGCGAGGGCCCACCCGAGGCGGTGCCCGGCGGCGCGGTCGGAATTGCGCAAGGAGTCGCTGCCTCGCGGGGAGTTGTCGCTTCGCGGGGAGTTGTCGCTTCGCGGGGAACTGCCGGGTGAACCTCGGTCGTGCCCTGCTGTACTTCCTGCGCGAGGCATCGATCAGCCTGGTGCGCAGCTGGAAGGCGAGCGCGGTGGCGGTGTTGACCATCGCGATGAGCCTGTTGGTCGGAGGCTTCTTCGTGCTCGCGACCTCGAACATCAGCCGGCGGGTGGCCGAATGGAGTACCCAGCTGCGAGTTGCGGCGTATCTGACCAAGGACTCCGAAGCCGCCGAGCGCGCGGAGCTCGAGCGGCTGATGGCTGGTCCGGACTGGGTTCTGCGTGTGGAGACTGTAAGCGCGGCCGAAGCTCTCGAGCGCTTCTCCGCGAGCTTCCCCAGTCTTCGAGACGTTCTGGCCGACACCGGCGTGGAAGCGTTCGCGCCCTCGCTCGAGGCGGTGTTGGCGCCACAAGCCGCCGCGAGCCGCGACCTCGAGGGCTGGCTCAGCGAGGTTCGGGCCCATTCGAGCGTGGCCTGGGTCGACGACGATCGAGAATGGCTGGCGCGGTTGTCCGCGATCCTAAGGCTGGTGCGCAGCGCCGGCCTCGCGATCGGCGCCGGGCTGTTGGCGGCGGCGACCCTGACGATTGCGAGCGTCGTCCGACTGACCGCCTACTTGTATGTCGAGGAGATCGCGGTGATGCGGATGGTCGGCGCGACCGAGTTCTTTATCCGCGGCCCGTTCTACGTCGAAGGCTGCCTTCAGGGGCTGCTCGGCGCGGTGTTCGGCTACGCGGGCCTTCAGACCGTCGCCTGGATGATGTTGCGTAACGATCAATCGCTATGGCTGCCCCTGATCTTCGAGGGGCTGGTGACCTGGCGATCGGCCGCGTTGCTAGCCGGCGTCGGCGCCGCCGCTGGCTTGCTCGGCGCAGTGCTGTCGCTGCGGCGAGAGAGCCTGCGGGTCGAAGGTCGAGAGTAAGAAGCCGGATCGGGCGAGGCGCGGGGGCCCACTGTGCCCCGCCCGCGGGCAACCGGAGGTTAGCGTGGGGGCGGCGCGCCTCCGGGGAGCGCTTGCATTTCTTTCTTCAGCCGCTCTTGTTCGGCTTCGAGCGCGCTGATCTGCTTGTTGTGCTCGTCGGCTTCTTTGTTCCCCTTCTCGATGTCGCGGTTCTCTTTGACCCGGGTCGCCGCCCTGGTGTCGCCCGCCTTCTCGTAGTTGAGGATTGAATCGGCGTAGTTCTTCTGCTTCTCGTAGACGAAGCCGAGCTGGAAGTAGACCTTCTTCTGATCATCAGGCTTCTTGGCCAAGCGCAGCGCGGTGTTCAGCGGATCGACCGCTGGCGGATACTGCGCGGACGCGGTGTAGGCCTGACCGATGTAGTAGTGGGGAAGCCAGTCGCTCGAATTCTTCGCCACCGCCGAACGGAAGGAGGTGACCGCGGCGTTGTACTCCTTGGCGCCGAGCTGGACCTCGCCCAGGGTGAGCAGGTTGTCGAAAGATCCGTCCACCTGGCTGAGTTTCTGCGCCGACCCCAAGGCCTTCCGGTACGCTGCGTCTTTCGCCGCGCCGTTCGCGGTGCGCGCCTGACGCACCAGGACGCTGACATGAGAAGAACGGATCTTGACGTCGTTCGGGGCGAGCCCGACCGCCTTGTCGAGCGCCGACACCGCGGCGGCGACATCACCGTTGTTGAGCTCGGCGACTCCGTAGGCAGCCCACGAGGTCGCATCGTTCTTCGCCTGGGCGATTTTCTTGAGGTCGGCCGTGTTGTCGCCGCCGCAGTTCGCGCTAGCCCGGACCTGATAGAGGACGGTCTGGTTCTGTCCCTGGACAGCCGACGGATCGATCTTGGCGAGGACCGCGCATGCATCGCGATTGTTGCCTGACAACGCGAGAGCGCGGCCGAGGGCGAGCTGGATGCCGGCGTCGCCGGCCTTGAGCTCGTTCGCTTTGCGCAGCGCCGGCACCGCCTTGGCCGCCTGGTCGCCGGCCAGCAACGCCTGGCCGAGCAAGAGATGCCCCTGGTAGGCGGCGGGCATCTTCTCGGCATATCGCTGGAATGCCGCAGCCGCGTCGCCGTACTTCTTGGCCTTGAGTGCGGCGAGACCGGCGTCGTAGTCCTCGTCGGCGAAAGCAGCGCCGGCCAGCAGCAGGATCAGCAGAGCGGAGAGAATCGAGAGTTTGCGCATGGTGTGGGATCTCCTTTCGGAACTCGGTCTGCCTCCCCGGCGTGTGCGCGGGAGGTCAACTGCCCTGGCCAAGAAGGGGAGCATAATCTATGCCAAAGGTCGGCTCAAGATCGCCGAAGCCGATGCGACGAATCCTGGGCGCCATCGGTGAGTCGACCGATGGTCGTCGACGGCGGATTCGCCCCTGGGTTGAGCAGAAGTCGCTGGTCGACCAGGCACCGAGCTCGCAGATCGCGTGCTCGCCCTCGAGCCTGCCGGTCTGAGCGTGGACCAGGTTGCCATCGGCGAGGAAAATCTTGCCGTTGGCCACGTTGCGTTTGAGGTCGAACATGCCCGAGCGCTTGGAGACCGCCGCGGGCTGGATGACTTCGGGGAGGGACAGCTCCTCGAGTGACCCTTTCAAGGTCACGGTGTTCGCGCCCCGAGTCTCTACCGGCCCCGGTCTACCGGTGCCTATTGGAGCTGGAAGTTGACCGTCAAGTTGAAGTAGACGGCCACCGGCTTCGAGTTGAGGGTCGCGGGCTTGAACTTCCACTGTTTGACCGCGGTCTCGGCCGCCTCGCTGAGGCCCATCGGCAGCCCTTTGAGCACTTCGACGTTGGTGACGTTGCCCTGCTCGTCGATGATCGCCTGCAGGATCACCACCCCTTGGATGCGCGCCTTGCGGGCGATCTCGGTGTACTGCGGGGGCGGAGCGGCCACCTTCTCTGGCTTCTGGACGTCGCCAGTGACGTAGATCGGACCGCTCGGGCCGGTGTCGGGCTCGGGGGGGGCTTCGGGAATGCCGATCACCAGATCGTCGATCTCGGGGATGTCGAACTCCTCAGGCTCCTGGATCCGGATCGGCTCCGGTTCGTCGGGGGTCGGATCGGGAATCGGGACCTTCTTCGACTTCGGCTTCGGGATCTGCTGCTCTTCCTTGGGCGGCGGCGGCTTGAACCGCACCTGCTGAACGACGTAGACCTTCGGCTTCTCGGCGGCGGTGGCGATGCCGTCGCTCCAGCTCGGAAAAGTCACCACGAACAAGATCGCGTGGAACACCACTGCCACGATCATGGCCCAGCGCAAGGTCTTGTTGTCCTCGTCCTCTTCAAAGACGTGGGTGCTGAGCAAGTTCTCGGAGGCGGTCCGCGGGGTTTCGGGCTGAGCCGCACCGGCCTTGGCGGCGGGGCTGTGCTTGTCGGTCTTGCTCATGGTGTGCTCCTCCTGCTGACGGTGGTCGAGGCGTCAGGGTCCGCGCTGGCGGTCTAGTACCAGAAGCTCTCGATCTCGCGCTGGGTGGGGATGGAGATGCGGATCTCTTCGGGAATTCCCTTGTCCTTGGCCTGGCGAAGCTCGTCGAGTACCTGAACCATGTACTTGTAGGGAGTCGCCGGATCGGGGCGGATGATCACGGGCTTGAGCGGATTCACCTCGAGCTTGGGCTGGAGGTAAGGAATCAGCTCGGGGAGGCGCATCGGCTTCTGATCCACCAGCAGTTCCCCCGAGGGCATGATCTCCACCAGCACCGAGTCTTCCTTCTCGATCACCGGCGGCGTGTCGTCGTCCTCGGGGAGGGCGAAGTCGAGGCCGCGGGTGGCGGTGAAGGTGGTGGTGACCATGAAGTAGACGATCAGCAGGAACGCGATGTCCGCCATCGACGCCGTCGGGATCTCCTCGGTGACCTTCGAGCGCTGCAGTTTCACGGTGGCCCTCCTCCTAGGTGTCGTCGACGGTCTTTTGGTTCGACAGCAGGTAGATGATCCGGACCTTGGCGCGCTTCATCGCGTCGATCACCTGATCGACGTCGCGGTACGGCACGTCGGAATCGGCTTTGAGGACGAACTCCTTCGTCGGGTTCTGGGCGATCACCCCGGCGGCGAACGAGAACACGTCCTCGTGACCGGGCACCGAGGCGCTGAGCTCTTCGCCGTTGCTGACCTTGATCTGACCGCCCGGATCGATGGTCACGTAGGCGGCTTTCTTGGGGATCTCGAGCCGGAGTTGGGTCTTCGGCAGCGTGACCTGCGTCTTGTCGACCTCGAAGGTGATCGTGACCATGAAAAAGATGACCAGCAGGAAGGCGATGTCCGCCATCGATGCGGTGGGGATGGACCCCTCGAACTTCTTGTTGGCGGCAAGCTTCATCTTCGCTTCCTCGTTCTCGGTCGGCCGGCTCGAAGGTCAGGGTTCTCGAAGGTCAGGGTTCTCGAAGGTTGGGGTTCTCGAAGGTTGGGGTTGCGGTGTCAGCCTTTGGTGCTGTCGGTGCCGTCGGGGGTGATGCCGCTGCGCTCCATCTCACCGAAGGTCTCGAGCAGCATGTTGGCCGACGTCTCGATGTCGCGCACGAACTTGTTGATTCGGCTCATGAAGTAGTTGTAGGCGAGCTGCACCGGAATCGCGACTGCGAGGCCGGCCGCGGTGGTGGTCAGCGCTTCCTTGATGCCGGTTGCGACCGCGCCCGGGTTCGACAGACCCTGGGCGGCGAGGGCGTCGAATCCCTCCATCATGCCGGTGACCGTGCCGAAGAAGCCGAGCAGCGGCGCGACGTTGGCGGTGGTCGCGAGCACCACCAGGAAACGATCGAGCCGGCCCATCTCGAACATCGCCGCGTTCTCGATCGTCTTCTCGATGTCCTCTTTGGGCTGTCCGTACTTGAGCAGCCCCGCCTTCATGATCGAGGCGACCGGGCCGCGGTACTGCTCGCAGACCTTGATCGCTTCGCGGATCGAGCGATTGACGATCAGCGCCTTGCGGACCTTGGCGAGGAACTCGTTGACATTGATGCGGGCGCGGCGCAGCGCGACGCCGCGCTCGATGATCACCGCCAGGGCGAGGACCGAGAAAAACAGAATCGGCCACATGATGGGGCCACCCTCGTTCATGAGCTTCCAGAATGTTCCGCCGATGTTCGCCACCTCTGTCTCCTCCAAGAAGTCTTAGATCAGTGTACCGTCGTTCGAGTTCCCGTCCATCAGCACCCGCAGAAACCGTACCGCGCGGGCGCGGATCCTACACCTTGGCGTTGAGCTCATGCGCAAGAACGAGGACTACCCGGGGAAATCGGAGCGGGGATGATAGCACAGCGATCTCCGCGCGTCCGTCAATCCGAGGCCACTCCAAGCCCGAGCGTCAACGGCCCGGGCGCGGTGTCGAGGTCGCAGCGTCCGAGCGCGCGATCAGGCGATCGAGGCGCTGGGTTTGGGCGTAGCAGAGGGCGACGGCTAAGGCATCCGTGACGTCGGAGGCCCGGGCCGGTCGTGGGTCGCGGTCGAGCCCGAGCAGCAGCTCGACCATCGTCGCTACCTGCCGTTTGTCGGCGCGACCGTTGCCGGTGACCGCGCTCTTGACCTCGGCGGGGCTGAACTCGCGTGGCTCGAGGCCGTGCCGGGATAGCGCCGCGAGGATGACTCCGCGGGCCTGGGCGAGCACGATCAGAGACCGACTGTTGACGCCGTGGTTGTACGACAACCCGAACGACCGCGAGGCGCGCGTGTTGGCGCTGGAAGAACTCGCGAATGCGCTGGGCGCGTACGAGACGAAAGCGAAGCAGCCGACGCTGGCGGGCTTTCTGGACGAAGTCGCGCTCGGCGGACCGGACTTTAACGACGAGAAGGACAAGCAGCTGAAACGAAACGCCATCGTGCTGATGACG
>JAQBHE010000134.1:0-4738 GCA_032128015.1 Holophagae bacterium | reverse complement strand
ACGTGCCGTCGTCGCGGCTGCGCGCCCAGGCCGCCGGTCCGGAAGTCGCAGTGGTGCGCGATCGCAGCTCGAGCTCGAGGTCCGGAACACCCTGGCCGGCGCGGGTCACCACTCCCTCGACGATCGACCCCGGTTCGAGCGCGATCTCGGCCTCGCCATCGGCCTCCGCGTCATCCTCCCCGCCAATGGCGAACCAACCGCCGCGATAGCCGTTCGCACCCACCCAGGTCGACCGCTGCACCGAGCCTGGACGACGCGCCAGGGTGACCTCACCGAGGTCATTGGCGGTGACGAGCTGCGCGCCGTCTACCACCAAGGCGCCGGCAATCGGCGCCAAAGTCCCTGCTTCGATGATCCGCAGCTGCAATGGCAGCGTGACGGCGGCGGCCAACGCAGGCGCCGCGTCGGCGGTTTGCGCTCTCGTCGGCCACCAACCCGCGGCCTCCGCCCTCGCCTGCGCAGCCGCAGAATCAGGGTCGATCGCTGACCAAAGAGTGACCGGAGGCAGCTCGACCTCCGCGGGCAGTGGCGGCACCGGCAGCTCGACCGCGACCGACCCCGGAGCCACGATCCGGATCAGCCAAGGCCCCGGGTCTGGCGCAACGAGCCGGAATAGTCCGCGGGCATCGATTCGGCCCCTCGACACCGGCTGCCCGAGACCCAGCGCAGCACGACCCGGCGTCGGCTCGAGGACGCGGAAGAGCTCGATGTCGGTGGCCCCGAGGGGCGCCTGCGGCGGAAAGGCGACCCGCCCGCTGATCCACAGCCGGTGCTGCGGACCTCGGCCCTTGGCGGGTGCCGCATCGAGCTCTTGTTGGGTCGCGAGCGCCGACGCCATCGACGCCACAATCATCAGCAACGCCAGCGTCACCCGGCGCGTCACCGCCACCAGCTCCATCCTGGATCCCTCGAGGCTCCGGAACCGTCGCGGTCGCGTGGCCATCGCACCTGTCTGGGTACCTTCAATGCCGGAACCTGTTGCCCGTGAGTCAAGTCTCTTGGGAGCGCGGGCGGCCGGGTGAGCGCAGCAGTCTTGGACCCGAAGTCGATTCACACTTCCCACCTTCGTTCCAGGTCCAAGACTGCCAACGAGGTGGAGGGCACCCGCTGCAGGCGGGTGCCCGGAACCTCGCTGGTGCCTTGGACCCTTCGAAGCGAGCTCGAGTTCCCTGACCGTCATCAAGCTGCCGCGACCCCGCATCTACGTTATAGGATCCCCGGCCATGGATCCTTCAGAAAGCTCCACCCCCGCCTCGGAACTGCCCGGGCTCGACGCCTTTCGGGCCCGGCTCGACACCTCGTTCGCGCTAGCCGCCGAGCGCCTCGAGCTGCGCTTGGTCGAGCTCAGCGAGATCGGTGGCCCTCCCAAACCCGGAGGCCGCGCCAAGCGCCAGGCGTTCTCGTTGATGTTCAAGGGGCCGGCACAGCCCGTGCTCGGCCAGGGCATCCGGAGCCTCGCGCACCCCGATCTCGGCGAGCACGAGGTCTTTCTGGTGCCGGTGGGCGACGACGAGGATGGCTCGATGCTCTACGAAGCCGTCTTCACCTGAGCCGTATGCCCGCCCAGCGCCGCAGACGCGGCGCGGGCTCGTCCCTTGCCTCGAAGACTCGCCCAGGCTCCAGCATTCTCGTGTCGAGTTGCCGAGTACGCATTGCCACGCTCCAGGAGGTGTCATGAACAAGTCGACCCTGGAAACTCCTTGGACCCGACTCGTCGGCTGCCACGCCCCGGTCCAGCTCGCCGGAATGGGAGGAGTCGCCGGTCCCGATCTCGTGCTCGCGGTTTCCCAGGCGGGCGGTCTTGGAATGCTCGGCGCACCGATGATTCCACCGCCGGTGCTGGACCAGATTCTCGAGCGGCTGCGCCATGGCACCGAGAAACCGTTCGGCGTCACGTTTCTGATGCCGATCCTCGACCTCGACTGCGTGGACATCGCGTCGGCCAAGGCGAAGGTGGTTGAGCTGTTCTACGGCGCGCCGGATGCCGCGCTGGTCGAGCGGGCGCGACGCGGTGGCGCGCTCGTCTCGTGGCAGGTCGGCTCGGTGGATGAGGCACGAGCCGCGGAGGCGTCGGGCTGCGACTTCGTGGTTGCGCAGGGCGCCGAGGCGGGCGGACACGTTCGCGGAGTCATTGGCACGCTGCCGTTGCTCGCCTCAGTCCTCGACGCGGTCGCGGTGCCGGTGGTTGCCGCCGGCGGCGTGGGCACGGCGCGCGCAATGGCGGCTTGCCTGGCCGCTGGCGCCGACGCCGTCCGGGTCGGCACCCGCTTTCTCGCCGCGGAAGAAGCCGACATCCATCCGAAGTATCTCGCAGCGCTGATCGGCGCCCGCGCCGAAGATACTGTGCTCACGGAGGCGTTCAGCGTCATGTGGCCGAACGCGCCTCATCGAGTCCTGAGGTCGGCGGTGGCGGCAGCCGAAGCATTGGACGCCGAGGTCGCCGGTGAGATGGCGTTCGCCGGAGGCCGGATGCCGATTCCGCGGTTCTCGGTGCCTTGCCCCAACCGATCGGCCAGCGGCCACATCGAGGCCATGGCGCTGTACGCCGGGGAGTCGGTTGACGCCGTACGTAGGATCGAGCCAGCCGCCGCGATTGTGGCGGAGCTCGTCGAAGGGGCAAGAAAGCTCCTGAGTCAAGGGTGGTAGTGAGACAAAGAGCGCAAAGCACAAAGGAGGCTTCGAGGATGGACGAGGGCAGTCGGTTTCTTCTTGTGACGTGGGACGGAGCGGGCAATCTACCGCCGGAGCGGTCGCTCATTCGGGCGCTGATCGCGCGCGGTCACAGCGTCGACGTCTTGGCGCATCCTTCCGTTCGCGAACGCTTCGAGCTCGACGGCGCCACCTTCCATGACCTCGAGTCCCCGCCGCCGCACAGCGCGTTGCAAGCCGTCGATCCGGCCACCGAGATGCAACAAACGATCGACAGCCTGTTCTTCGCTCCCGGCTTCGCTACCGACATGGCGCCGGCGATCAACGCCTGCCGCCCCGACGTTCTCTTGATCGACGCCGCTCTGACCTACGGTCTGCTCGAGGCTCGCGCCAGCGGCCTGCCGACGGTGGCGCTTTGGCACTCGCTCTACGGGCTCCTCCTGGGCGGGCCCTTTGCCGGTCTGTTCAACTCGCGTCTCGATGAGATCAACCGGTTTGCCACTTCGAAGGGACTCGAGCCCTTCGCCTCCCATCGGGCGCTCCTCGAGTCGGCGGAAGGAGTCCTCGTCTTCACCTACAAAGACTTCGACTCGCAAGCTGAGCTGCCCGCGCACGTGCTGCATGTCGGTCCGTTGCGCGCGCGCGATCCGGAGACCGCCGCGAGTTGGCGATCCAGCCACCCCGACGCTCCGCTGGTGGTGGTTGGGCTGAGCACCAGCCAAATGAACCAACAGGACCTGCTGCAGAGGCTTTGCGACGCGCTGGCCGACCTGCCGGTAGAGGCTCTCGTGACCACCGGTCCGGCGGTGGCGCCGGCGTCTCTGAAGACGAGTCCCAACACGACCGCCGTCGAGTTCGTAGCGCACGACGATGTGCTGCCATCGGCTCGGTTGCTCGTGACCCACGCCGGCCACGGCACGGTTGCCGCGGGACTCACCCACGGCGTGCCCATGCTGTGCGTGCCCATGGGTCGGGACCAACCCGCGGTGGCCGGCCGAGTCGCGGAGCTGGGGCTCGGCGCGGTCACCAGCATGGATGCTTCAGCGACGGAACTCCGGCGATCGAGCGCCGGAATGCTCGCAGACGAGAAGATGCGCGATCGTGCACGGGGGTTCGCAAGGGGAGTGAGCCGTCATCCCGGGATGGACGAAGCGGTTCTCTGCGCCGAGACTGCGGCCCATTCGGCCAGTCCGTGACGGTCAGGCGTCTTCGGCTAGCGCTGGCTAGCTGGAGGCATGACTCCCGGTAGGCGCAGGCAGACGAAGATCCGGCCGTTCACGCGCTGGTTTCTCGCGGCGTGTGGGATCGCGAGGGCACTTGGGTTCCGGTACCGTACGTCGACACGAATGCGGCAGAGCTTCTCTTTCGCCACGAGGGGATCACATTCCTGCGAGACGCGGAGCTGCTGAGCGATGAGCGGATCGAGCTGCTGCTCTCGTGCAACGCGCGTGCGCGCGAACGCTGGATTCTCGGTCCATAGCCCTCGGGGCACGCGCACCGCGCGGGCGCCGAGTGACCGCCGCCAGGCGTAGCCTGGCAAGAACATGGTCGCTGTGGGGGCGGACGATGCGGCGGGCAGCGAGCGGCTCGCTCGCTACCTGCTTCGTCCGCCCCTCAGTCTCGAGCGGATGTCCTTGGATGCCGATGGCTCCGTTCTCTATCGGTGCAAGGCGCGGGGTCGGTTCGGCAGCTTCCAGGTGACTTTCGACGCGATGGACTTTCTTGCGGAGTGTCGCCTTCGGCTTCCATTCCACGGTGGTCACTCGAGTGTCCGACGGAGTCGGCCTCTCGAGGGAAGCTCGCTCGGCTGTTGATGCACATCTCGCAGCCCAAGCTGCACACGGTGCGCTCCTACTGCGAGTACTCAAGCGTAGCGCGGGCTCGTCGCCGAGCCGGGGAAACGGACGCGGGAAAGGAGGCCCGCGCTGCTGCGACCGTCTTGCCCTCCGCTACCGAGTGTCGCCGGCTCCGACGAGCCTGGGTCCAGATGATCCGGCGGACCTACGAGGTCGATCCGCTGACCTGCAAGTTTCTATATATTCACTCCGTCTAGTCAAAAAAACTCATGTGGCCTCAGGGAGGAGAATCT
>JAQBHE010000133.1:0-6158 GCA_032128015.1 Holophagae bacterium | reverse complement strand
GACATCCCCGCTCTGGCCCGAGCCGCGCGTCTGCTGGCGGGCCCGACTAGGGGCACTCGCGGGTCTCGGTGCGACGGTCGGTCTCGCTCTGTCGATTCCGTCGTCTGCGACAGCTCAATCCCCCGACCACCCGAACATCTTGTTCGTCGCTGTCGACGATCTCAACGACTGGGTCGGTCCGCTGCGTGGTTTCGAGGGATCGCTCGACCCTGAGGTCCAGTCCCTGGTGTCGCCGAACCTCGATCGCCTGGCAGCCGCCGGCGTCACGTTCACCCAGGCGCAGACCACCGGAATGGCGTGCAACCCGGCCCGGGCGGCGCTGCTGTCCGGGATCTCACCGGTCACCAGCGGCCTCGACTCGAACGCCGGCGGCGCTTACTTCCGGAACTTCGAGACCCTTCGCCACGTGGTCTCCCTGCCCCAGCACCTGAAGAAGCCCGACGGCCGCAACATCCTGTACACGATCAAGACCACGGGCAAGATCTGGCACAGCGCCCAGACCGATCTCCCGAGTGCCGGCAATACGAACCGCGCGTTCACCGAATGGGACGAGGCGCCCGGCTTCGCCGACGCACCGCTACCGCGAGGCATCGACGGTCAGCGTGGCGAGCGCAACCTCTGGGACCTCGACGACATGGAATGGACGAAGCAGATTCCCCTGGCCGGCGGCAGGCCGGTAACCGACCCGGCGCTGATCCGGGCCTTCACCGAGACCCAGAGCGACCAACAACGGGCACTGTGGGCGGCGCAGCTGGTGCGGGAAGATGCCGCGGGAGGCGCCCCGCAGTTCATCGCCCTCGGGATCTTCCGCCCTCACTTGCCGTGGCGTGTGCCGGGCGAGTTCTTCGACCGTTTCCCGCTTTCTAGAATCCGCATCCCGAACGTGCTGCCGAACGACCTGGCCGACATCGACAGGAGCAATCGCCTCGGCCTGGTTCACAATCACCCGCTGATCCGCCAACACGCGACCGACCCCGCCTATCCGGGCGAAACGGACGTCGCCTGGCGGCTCGCGATCCAGGCCTACCTGGCTTCGGTAGCGTTCGCGGACGACGCCATCGGCAAGGTCCTGGTCGAGGTCGAGGCCAAGAATCGCGACGCCGACCCGACCAACGATTGGACCGTCGTTTTGTGGTCCGATCACGGCTATCACCTGGGCGAGAAGGAACGCTGGCAGAAATACACGCTGTGGGAAGAGACCGGCCGCAGCCTGGTGATGGTGTGGAAGCCCGGGCTCACCCGCGGTGGCGACCGGGTCGAAGTGCCGGTCGACTTCCTCGACGTCTTCCCAACCGTGGCCGAGCTCGCGGGCGCTCCGGCGCTGCCCCAGATGCAGGGCCGGAGCTTCGTCGATCTGCTGCGCGATCCACTCGCCCGGCGCGACGGCCACACCTTCACCACCCACCCCGACGGCCACCACGCGGTGCGGTCGAAGCGTTGGCGCTACATCAGGCACCCGGACACCAGCGCCGAGCTCTACGATCGGTTCCATGACCCCGACGAGTTCTACAACCTGCTCCACCCCCAGAACGCGGCTAAACTCGCCGAGTTCGGCCTGCCGCCGCCGTTCATCGAGTCGGTTCGACGAGCGCATTCGACCGCGCTCTTCGACTATCTGGTGCGGGTCCACAGCCGGGCACTGTCGAACGGCGACATCCCACTCGAGCGGGTCGACACTTTGGGCCGGCGCACCATCGACCGCTTCGGCGGCAGCGGCGATCTCGCGGGATTCGGCTGGACCCAGACGACGCCGGGGCGGCGGTTCATGGTCGGCCAAGGAGCCGCGACACCGCCGGCCGAGCCAGCGGCGCGCGCGACCCACAACGCGCTGACACTCGACGCGGGCGAGGATTTCCTACTCTCGGCAGCGATCACGGTCGCCGGTGACACCGCCGGCTTAGGCCTGACCTTCGGCTACCGGGACGCACAGAACTTCTACGAGCTGCTGCTGGTCAACGAAAGATCGACCCAGGTCAACGGCGTCCTCGACCTGCGGCTGGTGCAGCGGGCCGACAGCATCGAGGACGAGTTGCTGCGCGTCGACGATCTGCGACGGCTCGACCAGCCGACGGCACCTCCGCTCGACCTTTCGCGTGGCGCTCATACCCTGGTGGTCAGCTACACCGCCGCCAGCCGAGGTCTCGAGGTGATCGTCCAAGACGGCCTCGGCGTCAACCTCTACCGCGGCTCGCTCGTCCTGGAAACTCCGATCGAGCCCGCGACCCGCTTCGGCATCGCCAGCTGGTCGGCGCAAGGAGGCGCTCGCATCGACGATTTCGTTGCCCTCTCCTACCCGCCGGTGCAGACCCTCAGCACCGCCGGCGTTCTGGAGCTCGACTCGGCGGTCCACACAGCGCGCGAGGGCGACATCGAGCTGAGCGTGACCGTCCGACGCAACGGTGCTTCGGACGGCGCGGTGTCCGTGGACTACGCCGCCCGCGATCTGAGCGCCTGGCAGGGACTCGACTACGAACTGTCCCCCGGCACCTTGACCTGGGGGGATGGTGACGCCTCGGAACGCCGGCTGGCGATCGCGATTCTCAGCGACTCGACCCCCGAGATCGACGAGCAGCTCGAGATCGCGCTGTCGAATCCCACCGGCGGCGCGGTGCTAGGAGCGCCAGGGACGACTCGGGTCACCATCCTCGACGACGACCCGCGCGACGCCCCTTGCGCAGCGACCGGCACCACGCTGTGCCTGAACCGCGACCGCTTCGCGGTCACCGCCGAGTGGCAACTGCCCAATGGCGCGACTGGCTCGTGCCAGGCGGTCAAGCTCACCGACGACAGCGGCTACTGTTGGTTCTTCCGTCCCGACAACGTCGAGGCGGTGGTCAAGGTCCTCGACGCCTGCACTCCCTTCGACGCCTTCTGGGTGTTCGCGGCGGGACTGACCAACGTCCGTACCGCGCTCCAGGTCCGCGATACCGCGAGCGGCGCGCTCAGGCGTTACGACAGCCCGCAAGGGATTCCGTTCGCGCCGCTCCAGGACACCAAAGGGTTCGCCACCTGCCCGTAGCCCGCTTACGGGTCGGAGGGGTTCAAACCTCTAGATCCACCGCCCGACACAAGAAACGGACCAGCGGCGCTCCGGCCTTGCACAGCTCGAAGTAGCGCTCGATCATCCCAGGTCCGGTGACCTCGGCCTCGGTGAGCGGCGCCACCGCGATGAAGCTCTTGCGCCGCAGATCGTCGACCAGCGGATGGTCGGCCGCGAACCCTCGCGGTGGACGCGACAGCTGCTCTCCGGACAGCTCGAGCCGTTCGCGAAACGCCTTCGAGCCGACCGCTCGCCGCCAGCCGGCCGCATCGGTCGCCACCGCGTCGCGGATGCTCTTGAGCGCTGGTCCGGCCGGCAACCAGATCCCGAGCCCGGCGAAACAACCCTCGGGGTCGAGGTGCAGATAGAACCCCGGAGCGTGGGCGTCGCGGTGTTGGCGGTGTCGGAACTGGATCCCGACATGAGTCTTGTACGGACTCTTGTCGCGAGCGAACCGGACATCGCGGTGGATGCGAAACAGCGAGCCGCCCGACGCGCGCGGAATCGCCTCGAACTGCGTCGAGATCTTGCGCAGGTGCGGTCCGAACTCGCTGATGAAGCGCAGCGCAGGTTCGAGCACCGCCGCCTCGTAGCGCGAGCGCTCGCGGGTGAACCAACCGCGGTCGTTGTGGGCGCGCAGGTCGCGCAGGAAACCGAACAGTTCGGGGTCGAAGGAACTCGATGTCTTGGGGCTCATTCGCGCATTGTATTCGGCGCCAGTGGTATTCGGCGCGGGCGGACCCGGCTCGTCGGCAAAGGGCCGGGCGCGCGGCTTCGTTAGGATCGAGCCTCCAATCCGGGCTGCCCCTGAGCCCTACTTATGGGGAGCCCAACGTGAGCGTGGTGAGTGAGTTCAAGGACTTCGCAGTCAAAGGAAACGTCGTCGACATGGCGGTCGGCATCATCGTCGGTGGCGCCTTCGGCAAGATCGTGTCGTCGATGGTCAACGACCTGATCATGCCGGTGGTCGGCCGCGCTCTCGGCGGCGTCAGCTTCACCGACCTGTTCGTGGTGCTCGGCGATGGCGCCGCAGCGAGCCTCGCCGAGGCCCGGGAAAAGGGCCTGGCAGTGTTGGCTTATGGCCAGTTCTTCCAGAACCTGATCGACTTCGTGATCATCGCCGCAGTGATCTTCGTGATGGTCAAGGCGATCAACAAAGCCAAGCGCGAGAAGCCTGCGGCTCCGGCGGCGCCCGCGGCGCCTCCGGAGGACGTGGTGCTATTGCGCGAGATCCGCGACAGTCTGAAGGCTCGCGGCTGACCGCAGCCGAGCGTATTGCCGAGGTCCTCGTGACGGGGGTCCTCGCACCCGAGATGGGCGCGGGGACCTACGGGACTGACCTAAGGGGCTCGCGTGGGCCGAGCGACAAGCTTGCTGGCGGTCCGAAGCTTGCTGGCGGTCCGCTCGACGACTACCAGCTCGACTTGGTGACGCCGGGCAGATCGCCGCGAAGCGCCAGGTCGCGGAGCGCGATGCGCGACAGCCCGAACTTGCGGTAGTACGAACGCGGCCGTCCGGTCAGGAAGCAGCGGTTGCGGACTCGAATCGGGCTCGAATCCCGTGGCAGCTTGTTGAGCGTCCGCATCGCGAGATCCCGCTCCTCTTGAGGGTGGGAAGTCTCGCGGATAATGGCCTTGAGCTCCTGTCGGCGCTCGCGATAACGCTTGACCATCTTGCGGCGGCGCTCGTTCTTCGCGATTGAGCTCTTCTTTGCCATGGCTGAAACTGACTCCTCCGTCTCAGGGGACGGCTACGATCTTCGGTCGGACTTCGGTCGTGCCGCAGCGCCCGGATCGGGACACCACGACGAACTGCGCGAGACTAGCACATCCCACTGCCCCTTCAACGCGGTGTCCACCTCAGCTCGAGGCCGGCCGAACGACCCGCTGCCAACGATGCCCGGTCGTCGGCCGACGGGTAGTATTCCTGATCCCTTAGATTCCGCGACACCAGCGCGAGCTCCAAGCCGGGGACCACCTCGAAACCGATCGAGGCGTCGACCAGCAGCGCCGACCCGATCGCCTGTTCGCCGGGCCCGGGATTGTCCTTGGCAAAGCGCCATCGAGCATCGAGGCGCCAACGCCAGCGGCCTCGAGGCCAAAGCAGGCCCGCGCGCACCGTGTCCGCGGGGACATCGGCCAGCGCCTCGCCTCCGGCGGACCGCCCCCCGCCTCCGGCGGCCCGCCCCTCGATCCGGTGTAGCCCCCACGAGAGGTGGCGACCGGAGCCGATATCGACCAGGCCATCGACCTCGACTCCTTCGAGGACCCCGGACCCGAGGTTGCGGAATCCGAACACCCCGGGGCCGATCTCTGCGCGTTCGATGTAGCCGTCGATGCGGTTGCGAAACAAGGTCACGCCGACGTAGGTGCCGCCGCTGAGATAGCGCATCCCGACCTCGGTATCGAGCGATGACTCAGAATCGAGATCGGGGTTGCCGATCACCTCTCCCCGACCGGTGAGGCCGGTGAAGAACTGCTCGGAAAGGCTGGGAAACCGCAGCCCGGTTCCGACACTTCCCACCAGCCGAAACCGATCACCCAGCGGAAGTGCGGCGCCTGCGAAGGCACTGCCGGCGGACCGCGAACTGCTCCCGGCACCGTTGTTCGCCTGGTCCTGGTGGGTCGCCCGGGCGCCGACCTCCCAAAGCACCCCAGCCCACTGCCGATTCACCATCCCGAACGCAGCGATCTCGGTCTCGCTGGCGGCGGCCAGCGACACGGTCTCGGTGCGTTTACCAGTCCCCAAAGAGATGGCGGTCTCGCGGGCATCGACCCCGCGACGAGCGTGGACGTCGACGCCGGCCCGGCCGGCGAAGCGCGAGCCCAGCGCCAAGTCGTGGATGAAGCCGCCGCCGAAATCGAAGGTGTCGTTTGCTACCGACTGCCTCGACACCGAGGGTCGCGTGACCTCGGTCTCGAGGTCGTGGGGGTGGACGTAGAGGGTCGCCCGCCAGCGCTCGGACGAAAGATCGTAGTGGGCAAGCGCATGACGCTCGCGCGGATAGCGAGTCTGCCGCGCCGGGTAGTCGGCGTTGGGCTTGCCAATGTCGTCTCCTTGCGAGAGCAGCACCACCAGCTTCGAGCGCAGGGAACCATGCTCGACCTCAAGGCCGACG
>JAQBHE010000132.1:0-10616 GCA_032128015.1 Holophagae bacterium | reverse complement strand
CTCATACGAGGCTCGGGGCGAGAGGTTCAAACGACAAGAACTTCTACACAGCAGTCAACATCTGCTCCAACGCGTCGTAGTACTCATCGAGACCACACGCTCGACCAGCCGCCGGGTGCGGCCAACGAGCAGGTTCCGACACGACCGGAGGCTCGACGATGAGGGATCTGCTCTCGGACCTGCGCTTCGCCGCCCGATCGCTGAGCAAGCGGCCGGGTCTGGTGGTGCTCGCCACCCTGTCGCTGGCAATCGGCATCGGCGCGACCACCGCCATCTTCAGCGCGGTCAACGTGCTGTTCCTGCGCCCGCTGCCCGGCATCCACCACTGGGATCGAGCGGTCGAGGTGGGGCGCACCAACGACGGCCGCGGCTTCGACACCTTCGGCTATCCGGACTTCATGGACCTTCGCCGCGACGCGGCGCCGCTCGACCAGTTGGCGCTGTGGTCGTTCGGGCAATGGAGCCTGGCGGTCGATGGCGCGGGCGAGCGGATCGACGGCTTCTACGTCTCGGCCAACTACTTCGAGACCCTCGGTGTTCGCACCACCCTCGGCCGCACCTTTCTTCCGGACGAGGACCAAGGCCTGGGCGAGCACCCGGTGCTGGTGGTCAGCCACGGCTTCTGGCGCGATCACCTGGCCGCAGACCCCAACGTGATCGGCAAGACGGTGTTCCTGAACCGCCAACCTCACACCGTCGTCGGCGTCCTCGACTCCGAGTTTCGCGGACACTTGATCGGTCTGCGCTCGTCGGTCTGGGTGCCGCTGATGCAGTCGCCAGAGCTGGTTGGCCGACCGGAGCTCCTCACCAACCGACGGATGGTCAGCTTCGCGATGCTCGGCCGATTGGCCGAGGGCGCGACGGTTGCCGAAGCCGACGTCGCGGTGCACACCGTCATGCAACGACTGGCCGAAGAGTTCCCCGATTCCAACAGTGACCGCAACGCCAAGGTCGTGCCGCTGGGGCCGGTGCCAGGAGCGGGCCGGATCTACGTTGCTGGGTTCACGGCGATGCTGATGGCGCTCGTGGGAGTGGTGCTGCTGCTCACCTGCACCAACATCGCCGGCATGCTCGGAGCGCGGGGCCTTGCCCGCGAGCGCGAAGTCGCGGTCCGGCTCGCCCTGGGCTGCGCGCGCGGCCGCTTGGTGCGGCTGATGCTCGCCGAGGCGATGCTGATCGCGATCCTCGGCGGCGCCCTGGGCAGTGCGCTGTCGTTCCTCGCGCTGCGCAGCCTCGACCTGTCATCACTGCCGGTGCCGGTCACCCTCGAGGTCGACCTCGGGCCGGACCTACGGGTGCTGGGGTTCGCCCTGCTAGCAACCACGCTGGCGGCGGCCCTGTTCGGGCTGTTCCCCGCCCTCCAGGCGACCCGGCCCGAGCTGGTCGGTGCGATTCGCGACAGCGGCGCCCGGCGCGGCGACTCGCGGCACCGGCTGCGCCAGGTCCTGGTGGCCGCCCAGGTGGCGATGTCGCTGCTGTTGGCGACCAGCGCGGGCCTGTTCCTGCGCTCGCTCCAGCACGCGGCAGGCGTCGTGACTGGCTTCGAGGCCGAGAGGGTCCTGATGACGTCGCTCGATCTCTCGCTCGAAGGCTACGGCGACGACAACGGCCGCGAGCTCATCGAACGGATCATCGAACGCCTCGAGGCGGTGCCCGGAGTGCGCAGGGGGGCCTTTTCGGTCGACCTGCCGCTCGACATGAACGCTCGCGGCACCGGCATCATCCCGGAAGGCGTGGACCCCGACAGTCCGGATCCCTACGTTGGAGTTGATCTCAACCAGGTCACCCTTGGCTACTTCGACACGCTGGGCATCTCCTTGCTGCGCGGTCGCCCGTTCGATGCCACAGACCACCGGCAGGCGCCGCGGGTAGCCCTGGTCAGTCGCACCTTCGCGTCGCAACTCTCGCCGGACAAAGAGGTGCTCGGGCAGCGCTTTCGCTACGGCGAACGCGACGCCGACTGGACTACGGTCGTCGGCGTCGTCGAGGACACGAAGAACCAGACCATTGGCGAAACCGCGAAGCCCTTCGTCTACACCTATCTCGAGCAGGACTACGCCGACCGCGGCCAGCTGACCGTCGCCACCGGAGGCGACCCACCAAATGGGCCACCCGGAATGGCGGACGCGATCCGCCGGGCGATCCTCGAGGTCGACCCCAGCCTGTCGGTGCCGCCGGTGCTTTCGCTCGCGAGCTACACCAGCCTCGGCACCCTGCCGCAGCGACTGGCCGCGTCGATCACTTCGGCGCTCGGAGTAGTGGCCTTGCTGCTGGCCGGCATCGGCATCTACGGCGCGATCGCGATGAGCGTCGCCCGACGCATCCGGGAGATCGGCATTCGTATGGCGCTCGGCGAGGCGCGCGTTGCGGTGCTCCGGCGGGTGGTCGCCGGCGCCTTCCGGCTGGTGCTCCCGGGGCTGCTCGCTGGGGCGGCGTTGTCGATCGCCGCGGGACAGTTGATGGCCGGCTTTCTGATCGGCACCAGCCCCCTCGATCCGCTCACCCTGGTGCTGGTGGCGATCGCGATCGGCATGGTGGTGACGGTGGCGAGCCTGGCGCCGGCGCGCCGCGCCTCGCGAATCGACCCGGTGGTCGCGCTGCGCAGCGAGTAGCTCGTTGGGCGGCAAAGTGAGATGTAATCGCTCGACTGCCGCGACCACCTTGCCTGGCTCCTCGAGAGGCTCCAGCCAGCTCGTCTGCCTCTCCGGACGCTTCTCCGAAATGGCGCGCGGGCGGATGTAAGCTGCTTTTGGCGCTCAAAGTTCGGTCACGGTGGGCTCCAGCTCTCGCCTCCCCAAATGAGCGCCTTCGCACGTCAGGGGCTCTCGTGCGGGTTCGACGTCTCCGGTGCATCGGTGCAGCAGCCGCCAACCCGGAGGCTCGGGCGGTCCGCCATCCTGGTAGAATCGGATCATGAGAATGGTGACCGGCACGGTCGTAGACGGGAAGGTCGAAGTACCGCCCGAGATCGAAGAGGGCTCAAGCGTCGCCATACTGGCGCCCGACGGTGAGCCTGTGGTTCTTACTCCTGCGGAGGAACAGGAGCTGAGTGAGTCGATTCGACAGCTCGAGGCGGGGAAATCCGTTGATGGCTGGAGCCTGCTCAAAGAGATCAAGGCCCAGGCCGGCGCTTGATCTACAGGCTCGAAGTCAGCCCTGTCGCCGAGTCGCAGATTCGCGAAGCAGCGGCGTGGTGGTTGGAGAACCGACGAAAGGCACCTCAGGCGTTCTCCGAGGATCTCGAGCGGGCGTTTCGGCTCGTGACGTCGATGCCGAATTCCGGCGAACCCGTTCGACACGAGGAGCACCAGGGGATTCGTCGTCTACTCATGAGCCGGGTGCGCTACTACCTGTACTATCGGCTTGATCCAGAGGCAGAGCGAGTCGATGTCGTCGCCCTATGGCACACAAGTCGCGAAGCTGAGCCGGGCCTATGAGAGCGCCGCCCAACAAGCGAATGGAGCGGACGTCCTCGGGTGCGAAGGTCGCCGATTCGTCACCGAATAGCAGCTTGATGAAGGCCAGCCGCTGGTCCTCCTCGGCGACTCCTTCCGACTCGAGTCTTGCCGTGTCGCAGCTTGCCAAGTACCTCCGACACCGAACGGGTTCCAGCCCCGCAGAGGACGCCACTCCCGTCTGGCGCCGGGCTCTTCATGCCAAAGTCGCCGTTCTTGCCCTCTCTTGCGGGGCCTGGCGGTCTACTTTGCGATTTGAAACGGCAGGATGGCGATGTGGTCGTCCCAGCCAATCGCCAGGGCGCCGCCCGTCTCCGTGACGTCCGAGAACCAGTAGCTCAGGTTGTCGAGCTGGCCTGAAGCGCCCCCTCATAGCCGTCTTCTTCCCGGGCACCGCCAGTCCCTCTTCGCCGTAACCGCCCGCGGCAAGCGGCTGCCGACGTGGTCCGCGGCTCGCCTCCACGCGGCGACTGTGCACATCGTCTCGAGCTCTGGCAGGCTTGGCGTCGATGGTCGCCCTTCGCCAAGCGCTCCGCCATCTGTCGCGGCGCAAGACAGCGACTCTCCTCTCGGTGACGTTGCTCGCGCTCGGCGTCGGCCTCGCCGCCTCTTTCTACAGCGTGCTCGACAGCGCACTCCTGCGCGGATTGCCGTTTCCGAACGGCCAGCGTGTGGTCGCCTTCTCCACTCGCGACGCGGCGGGCTGGCCGATGCCGCTCGACGACTACCGAGCGATCGCCGACGCTCAAGGCTCGTTCGAGTGGACGGCGCCGCTGCGCACGTTCAACACCATGATCACGCGTGACGCGAGCACCCAAGGGCTGATCGGCAGCTACGTTACCGCTGATCTCTTCCACCGGCTCAGCGTCGAGCCAGTGCTCGGCCGCGGCTTCGACGCCGACGACGAGGATCCGACGAGCCCACCGGTGGCGCTGATCAGCCACCGACTCTGGCACGGCAGCTACGGCGCGGATCCCGGCATCATCGGCGAGACCGTGGTGCTCAATCGGGAGCCGACCGTGGTCGTCGGCGTCTTGCCCGCGGGCTTTCAGTTTCCCCTGCGCCACGACGTCTGGGGGGTCTTGCGCCAGCGAGGCCGAGAGTGGTCGGACTCCTTCGTCTTCGGGATCGGCATGCTCGCCGATGGCGTGGAGATCGAGGAGGCGCGCCACGACCTCGCCCGCGTCGCCGCGCTGCTCGACGAGACCGCCCCCGGAGAGTCACCGCGGTTCGCCTCGTTGGAGTCGTACGTGCGCGCCAACATCGGTGATCGCGCCCGCGGCGCCCTGCGCGCCATGGTCTTTGCCGCTTTGGCCTGTTGCTGCTGACCTGCGCCAACCTCGCAAACCTTCGGCTGAGCGAGACGCTGCGCCGTCAGAGCGAGCTCGATACCCGGTTGGCGCTGGGCTCGGGAACGGGTGGTCTGGTCAAGCTCTTGCTCGTCGAGAACTTGCTCGTCGGTCTGGTGGGGGCCGTGCTCGCGATCGCACTCGCCTGGGTGCTCACCACTTCTCTGGGCAAGACCCTGCTCGCCGGTGGCGCCCTCGAACGCATCTACTGGGTCGAGGCCCGGCTCGACTCTTCGGTCGTCTTGCTCGCGCTCGGTCTGACCTTCGCAGCCACACTGCTCGGCGCCTTCGCACCGATCGCCTCGACGATCCTCGGCGCACGCAGCCGAAGCCTCGGGCACGGTGCGTCGCCGTCGCGCCAGTCCTGGTGGACGCGCGGCCTGGTCAGCGCCCAAGTCGGGATTTGTTTCGCATTGCTGGTCGCGGCCGGTCTCTTCGGGGCTCGCGCTCGCGATCTCCTCGATGTGGCTCCAGGGTTCCGTCCCGATCACCTCTCGAGCCTCCTGCTCTCCACCTACCAAGCCGGGCTCGACGAGAAAGCCCGTCGAGACTTCTTCGAGCGCCTCGAGAACGAGCTTCCGCTCGAGGCCGAGATCACGAGCGCAGCGGTGGCGAGCTCACCACCCTGGGGCTACGTGCCCAGGCGACCGGTGGGGCTAGACACCGATCCGGATCCCGAGCGCTCCCCGCCCGCCAAGATGCTCGAAGTCTCCCCTCGGTTCTTCGAGACCCTCGAGCTTCCGCTGCTCGCCGGCCGTGGCTTCGACGAATCCGGCTCACGCCGACCCAACCCCGAGACCGTCGAAGCGGAAGACCCGGGCTTCGGCGTGACGAGCCAGCTCGATCGACCTCTCGAATCCGACGCGGCGATCCTCAGTCGCAGCCTGGCCGAGCGTCTCGACCGCTTCGACTCGAGCCCGCTCGACCGCACGATCACAATCGGCGGCCAGCGTCCTGGCGCACCGATCCGCCGCGCACGCGTCATCGGCATCGTCGCCGATCTCGATGTCGCGCGCGCCGACGAGGCCGATCGCAACTTCCACGTCTACCTTCCTTCCGGGTACGGGGAGCTCAGCTCGTTCGTCCTGGTGCGCACCGCGCCCGGCATCGCCGGCGCGCGCCCAACTGTGGAGAGACTCCTGAGCCGGGTTGCGCCACAGATCGGGATCCTCGACGAGCTCGGCGTCGAGAAAGCGCTCGCCTCGAGTGTCTGGGTCGAGCGACGGCTCGGGCAGATCTTCTCGCTGTTCGGCCTCGCCGCCCTCCTGCTCACGGCGGTCGGCATGTACGCGGTGATCGCGGTCATGGTGCGCAGCCGGCAACGGGAGCTCGGCATCCGCGCCGCAATCGGCGCGGGTCCAGAGGACTTGATGATGCTGGTGCTCGGCGAGAGCGCGGCCCAGCTTCTGCTGGGTCTGGTCGCGGGCGCCGGCGCGCTGTGGGCGGCCAACCAGTGGCTCGACAGCGACATCGTTGCCAGCCTACATTCTGGCGTCGGGGTCGCCGGAAGCCACGCCGCGCAGGGTCACAGCTTGCAGCTGCCCGTCTTCCTCTCTACCGCTGCGATCGTCACGGTGTGCTGCCTGTCTGCAGTCTGGGGTCCGGTATCCCGTGCCGCGCGCACCGATCCCACGCGCTCTTTGCGCTCTGAATGATCCGTCGTGGCCGCCCACCACACAGCCGAGGCCGAGCGACAGGGATCCTGCAGCGCCCTGCGCGGATAGATGGCCAGGCCAGATTGCGCTCTACGACCGCTGCTGGTCACTAGATCGGCGGCGGTCCGGCCCTTCCTTCGAGCAGCCAGCGAACCATCGGCAGCTGGGCTCGCCCGAGGTAGAGCTCGCCGTCCAGGAGGTAGCCGGGGGCGCTGAACACTCCGGCTCGTCCAGGCGCTGTTTGACCTCGTCGAGGCGGTAGTCAGTCGATGTAGACGATCAGCGGCGAGTCGGACGCCAGGGGATCGAAGGTCGTCGACGGATGGGTCACTCGATGGTCTCCCACTCGTGATCCTGTTCCGCGGGAGCGCTCCGGATCGGCGAGCAGCAGAGAGGGTCTACGGAGAACAGAGGTCTACGGAAAACCTACGAAGGCGCTGCTCCGGGTGGGCCGAGCCTGCGCGGTTGGGTGCGCTCAGCATCTCGGGTCCGAATCACCTCGCGCGGATTCAACGGAGCCGACCGGCCAGATCCGACACCGTCTTCGCGAGCGATTGGAGCCGAGCTCGGTTCTGTCCGGACGCTGCGCGGCTCGCCCCCTCGAGCTCGGCTGCAAGCCCGTCGAGCTTCGCCGAGACTGTGCCGCCGTCACCTTTTCCGCTGTCCAGGATCCGGTCGGCGTCGTCGAGCACCGCGGCCAGAGCCGCCGCGCGCTCAGCAGAGAGAGCCTGACTTCGTCCGAGCTGGTCGATGTAGGCGCGCGCCACGACCGGGCTCGCCGGCCACTCGATCTGCCGTTGGTGCTGGGCGTTGACGGTCTCCGGCTCGATCAGCGAGGCCGCGTCGAGCTCGTTCTGCGACAGGTACTCGCTGGCCGTGAGCTTCAGCACGTCGAGGCCACGGGCGATCTCGGTGCCGTAGATGTGCCCCTTGTACCAGTACGCCGACCAGTAGCCCCCCAGGATCAGCTGCTTCGCGTCGATCGGGCCACGGTCGAAGAACGCGATCTCGACCGGGCTCGAGGAGTCGGTGAAATCGAAGACGGAGATGCCGCCCTGGTACCAGGCCTGAACCATGATGTCGCGCCCAGGTACCGGCACCAGGGACCCGTTGTGGGCGACGCAGTTTTCAAACTCGGTCTGTGGCGCCGACATCTTGAAGTAGCCTCGGAACTGAAGCTTGCGGTCGACGATGTCGAAGATCGCGTCGGCTCCCCATTTCTTGGGATCTGAAGCCCGACAACGGGGGCGCATGCCGCCGCCCCATTCATCGGTGAAAACCACCTTGGTGCCGTCATTGTTGAACGTCGCCGAGTGCCAATAGGCGAAACCCGAATCGGTCACCTGATCGAGCCGGACCGGATTCACCGGGTCCGTGATGTCCAGGAGGATGCCGTTGCCGGAGCACGCTCCCGCCGCCAGGCCGGCCTCGGGAAACACGGTGATGTCGTGGCATTGGTTGGTCTGAGAAGTCCTTTGCGTTCCGGTCCCATGATCGCCACCCTTCCATAGGCCGGCGATCGCGCCGGAATCGGGATCGGCGAAGATGCGTGGTTTGCTGACGACTCGCGCCTGCTCCGGATTCGCGACGGGAATCTGAATCACATCGATGCTGAACAGAGCCGTGTCTTCGTCCGCTGGCACGTCCGAGCATCCGTCCAGCTCTTCGCCGGGCCGCACTGAGCTGGTGCCGGAGCCAAAGACATAGACGTTGCCTTCGTCATCGGGGTCGGTGACCACGGTATGAGTGTGGGAGCCTCGGCAGGTCTGTACCGCCGCCACCTGTTTGGGCACCGCCAGATCGCTGATGTCGAAGATCCGCACGCCGCGGAAACGGGCGCTGCTGACCGGCTCCGCGACGCCCTGAAGACCGCAGTCGAGGCGGCCGCGGGTCTGCTCGACCGACATGATCAGGAGGTTGCCGACGACCGAGACATCGCCCTGGCCGCCTGGACAGACCACCGAGCCTCGAAGCCGAGGAGCCATCGGATCCTCGACGTTGTAGGTGTTGAAGCCATGGAAGTTGCCCTCGAACAGAATGTCTCCGGCGAAGGCGAGGTCCGAGTTCGCGAAGTTGAGGATGGGGCCCCCTCTCATCGATGGGGCTTCTTCGTCGTCGACTTCCTCTTTCTTCGGGTCGCTCTTGCTGTCGGCTGTGCCTTCCTCCTCCTTGGCTTCCTCCTCCTTGGCTCCTTGCTGGGCTTCTTCCTTCTTGGCCTCCGCTTCCTCCGCAGCCTTCTGGCGAGAACTGGCCAGAGCTCTGCGCCGATTCCGATCGCGCTCGGGCGGGATCGGTAGGCCTTCTGGCTTGTCAGGAGCAAAGAAGCCCGTCGGCTTCTCGAGCGACGCGATCAGCTCGAGATTGAAGGCGGCCTCACCGGCATCGCGGAAGCCGGCTTTGAGATGGATCCGCGGGTCGGTCGAGAGCCCTTCGAGCATCCCTGCCATGCGATCGATCTCCATGGTCTGGTCGGCAGTGATGTCGGAGGTGAATCCGAAGATCGTCGATTCTTGGGCGGCGCCGGGTTGGGAAAGGAGATCGTCGACCATGACCAGGGCGCCTTTGTGGTGGGCGATCATCAGCTCGAGGAACAGACGGTCGAACTCGATGGCCTGAGCCTGCTCCAAACGGCTCAGCTCCTCAGCCGTCAGCATTCCTGGCATCAGTTCGGCGTCATGCTCGTGATGAGCCTGGACGGCGGTGACCTCTTCGCCGTTCGACCGCAGCCATTCCTGCATCATCTTGATCTCGTCGGCCTGAGAAAGCTCGATGCGTTTCGCCAGCGTGTGCATGACCTCACGTTCACTGCGCGAAGCGAGGAGCTCGGTCATGGTCAATGCCTGCGCGTGGTGAGAGATCATTCCCTTCATGAACTTGACATCGGCTTCGGTAATCAAGAGGCCGGCAAGATTGGACGCTTCTTCCGCGGAAATCTGCCGACTGGGCTCACCGGGAGCGCCCGGCTGGATGATTACCGGCTCGGTCTGGCCCTGCACAGGGCCGAACGCAAAGAACACCGACATCAGCGCGACGGGCGCGGCGGTCCTCGGCCAAGCGTGTTTCTGTCGACTCACTGGGTTGCACTCCTCATCGATTCCGTCCACCGTGACGCGCCGTTGCTGTGACGCAGGGTTGCTTGATGAATCGTCTCTCAACCCTCAAGACTGTACCACCGGCTTAGATCTCGATCCTTCCGGCCGAAGGCGGCGGCCCGATTGCGCTCACTGGCTTCAGGGCCAATCGCCGCGAAGCGCGACCACCGGGTCGACGCGGTTGGCTCGTCGTGCCGGGAACAGATCGAATTCAGGGTCTCAGAGCGGTCCGTTGGCGATCCGTAGAACCCGTTAGCGCGGCATCGTGCCGGCTGCGACGCTGGCTGATCGAGCGAGCTCGTCGGCCGCGAGACTTCGGCACAATGACGCGTGAAGCGGCGGCACGGGCGATGAACCTGCACACTGAATCTCTGGGCGAGCTGTCTCGCGCCATCGGCGCCAGGGAGGTCACGCCGAGTGAGGTCGTGGCTCACTTTCTCGACCGGATCGACGCCATCGATCCGGCGCATCCGCGAGATCGGTATCCGCATGGCGCTCGGCGAGAGACGAGGAGCGGTGCTACGCCGAGTCGGCGGCGGCGCTTTCCGGCTGGCGCTGCCGGGGCTTCTTGTAGGAGCAGCGCCGTCGGCCGTCGCCGGGCAGCTGATGGCCGGATTTCTGATCGGCACCAGCCCCGCCGATCCACTCGCCCTGGTGCTGGTGGCGATCGCGATCGTCACGGACCATCGCAGGCCTGGCGCCGGCGCACCGCGCCTCGCGGATCGACCCGGCGATCGCAGTGCGCAGCGAGTAGCCTCGGCCTGACCGGTGCCGCTCGCCCAGCATCCTCAGGGCAAACCGATCCTCGGGGTTCCCCGAGGTAGATTTCGTGCCGGTCTGACGGAGGGTTGCGAGGCTCTCGAGCACCCACTAAGATAGGGATCGTCGAAACAAGCATCGGGGCCGCCTAGCGGGACCGGACCATTCGGATGAATGCGCCACCACAGGTCGAGCCGTCAAGCCTCAGCTCATACCGGAGGAATTAGAACCATGAGAGCCAGATCTCGAGTCGAGCGGATGTTCATCTTGGCCATGGCGTTAGCGATGGGACTGCTGATCGCATAC